>JBDSIH010000188.1:0-14604 GCA_039918055.1 Chthoniobacterales bacterium | reverse complement strand
GGAGGAGTCTATGTTCCACTTGATCAGGATTACCCGGAAGAGCGGTTGAAATATCTTCTGGAGGATACAAAACCAGTCGCGGTCATCACAGATTCCTCAAGTGCAGCGATATTTTCGGAAGGCTCTTATTCCACCATCGCACTGGAAGCGATAAAGATGAATGAAACCCCTATAGTCATACACATCTCAGGTTTGATTGCCCTCAATCCTGCTTATATCATGTATACTAGCGGTTCGACCGGAGAACCGAAGGGCGTCATCATTCCTCACCGCGCCGTCATCCGTCTGGTTTGCAATACCGATTATTTGCCCTTTGGCTCTGATGAAGTTTTTTTACAGGCCGCACCATTGACCTTCGATGCCTCCACACTTGAAATATGGGGAGCTCTTTTGAACGGAGCATTACTTGTCATTCCTGAAAATGGCACCTCAAGCCTTTCTGAAATCGCACAAACGGTGCGCACGCATCACGTAACAACGCTGTGGCTAAGCGCCGGGTTATTCCAAGCCATGGTCGATGAACATCTCGACGACCTTCAGGGCGTGCGAAACCTTCTTGCTGGAGGTGATGTATTGCCAGTCCTCCACGTTTCACGTGCATTAGAGAAGCTGACAAATACCGTTCTTATTAATGGATATGGGCCTACCGAGAATACGACGTTCACCGCTTGTCATACGATTCGGAAAGAAGACCTGAAAATATTTTCAATCCCGATCGGTCAACCCATTGCCAATACCAGCGTATGGATTTTTGACCCACAGGGTCGCGAGGTGCCCGTCGGTATACGGGGAGAAATTTTTACTGGCGGTGACGGACTTGCCTTGGGGTATTTAAATAACCCGGCATTAACGGCGGAAAGATTTATAAAGCGTTCGCCTTCCAATCACGGCGAACAGCGGCTTTACCGCACGGGAGATCTTGGACGCTGGCGCAACGACGGGACAATCGAGTTTTTGGGTCGTGCAGACCAGCAGGTCAAGATACGGGGATTCCGTGTGGAACCGGGCGAAGTCGAAGCGGTGATTTGCGCTTATCCGGGCGTCGGAAAATGCAAAGTGGCCGCACGGGGAAATACTGCAGGTGAAAAGAAACTTGTGGCTTGGATGAGCCCTGCAGCGGGCAGCGTATTGGATCGCGACGCCATCAAAAACTACCTTACGGAAAAGCTTCCCGCGTATCTCCGACCCGATTCGCTCGTCATCCTTGATTCACTTCCGCTCACGGTGAATGGCAAGATTGACCTGCACACCTTGCCTGTATCACAGCCTCAGATTGCTGAAGCTTCCTCCATTCCGCTTACTGAAAGTGAACAGCAACTGGCGCAGATCTGGTGTGATTTACTTAAATTACCATCGGTGGGGCGCGACAATAATTTTTTTGAACTTGGCGGGCACTCCCTCCTGGGGTTGCGGCTTTTTTCCCGTATCCGCGATACCTTCGGTCTTTCCCTGCCATTGACCGCATTGCTGAGTGCGCCAACGATCCGCACTCTTGCCAATCTGATTTCCGATCAGCCCAAGGAATGGGTATCTCCCAATGCGGAAGCCATTCTATCCCCCGTCCAGCCGAAAGGGCATCTTACTCCATTCTTCTGCATTCATGGCGGAGACGGGCGCGTCATGATTTATCGCCACCTTTCCAAGCATCTTGACAGCGACCGTCCCCTGCTTGGCATAGAATCTCCCGGGTTGTTTAAAAATGATGCGATTAAAGTAGGTCGTGTCGAAAAAATGGCAGCCGATTATTTGCGGGTACTTAAGAAGCGCCAAGCACACGGCCCCTATTATCTTGGGGGATATTCTTTCGGAGGCGTCGTTGCTTATGAAATGGCACGCCTGCTTATAGCAGAAGGAGAGAAAGTTCAGTTTCTGGCTCTTTTCGATACGATGAACCGAAACCGCAGGTTGCGCTATAATCCCATTAAATGGGCACGTGGAATGCTAAATACATTTATGGCCGCAGGTGTTCCCGCACGTATTCGTGGAATATCCAAACGAGGATGGAATTATCTACGCGGACAGGAAAGTCTTCCCCTTTCGGCACAAATAAAAAATTTCACGCAGCAGATCATGCGGTTCATGCTGGGGAGATTGCAGAACAAGGAAGGCGTATTCGCGCCTCGCCCTGCCGAAGCGCATACCGGACTCCGTGGATCCCAGCTTGTCCGCGCTTACATCTGGAGCATGCGGAAATATCATCCCAAGCCGTATCGTGGAAAATTGACCCTTTTTAAGGTGAAAAATAACGACGAGCAAGGCATGACGGAAGATTACGGCTGGGGAAAACTCGTGGATAAGCTCGATATAGTTCCCGTAAAAGGAGAGCATCTTACAATGTTTGATGCAGAGAATATCGGCACTCTCGGAGAATCAGTGAGACAGCATCTTGAAGCGTCCGATGCATAATATTCCTGTCCAGCTCTGGTCTGTATTCCTTGATCAGGATGCCACCGCTGTTCACAAACTTTATAATCTCCTCAACGACGAAGAACGGCTGCGTGCTGCGAAATTTAAATTTGATCGTGACCGTATCCGCTGGGTGGTATCGCGTGCATCTCTACGTATCGCACTTGGTCAATGGCTGAACTTCCCTCCCGCAGAGATTGAGTTATCTATTACCGATACAGGTAAACCCTTCGTCGCACAGACTCCGATTTCCTTCAATCTTTCCCACAGCGAGAATTTCACGCTTATTGTAATTACCGCAGATGAACCGGTTGGAGTCGATATTGAACCCCTAAACCGGGGAAAGGAACTGCTAACCTGTACCGCGGAGTTTCTCCATCCCGATGAACAGGCACTTCTTGAAAAAGACGATATAGATAAATCTCGCTTCCTGATTCGAACCTGGTGCGCCAAGGAAGCTTACCTCAAGGCCACCGGTACGGGATTAAATATAATCCTCACGAGCCTGCGTGTGGACTGGCCCCCCAATGGAACCGCCCTTCTCTCTTACGAAGGAAAGCCTGATCCTTTTTTCCGCATTCACTTTCCCCAACCCAGAACGATGTCGATGTTTTGTGCCGCCGTTGCTCTGCCGAAAAAATTTACCTGTCCGGAAATCGTATTCCTTGATCCCTTCGTTTAAGCTACTCTTTGAGCTTAATGATCTTCAGCACTTCTGTAACGGATGCCGGATCATTAAAAGAATCATGCTGCGTGGGAACGATGATCTCGGATTTTGCCGCACCGAGATGTGAACTCCAGTAAGGAACAACGCCATCTGAGCTATCTGCAAGAGGCATATTATTTTCCCCCCGATTTCCGATGATGGAGTAACAAGGCACTGTCATGGGCAGCTTGCCCATATTCTTAAGTAATGGTGATTTCGGTGACAGCGTGAGGATACTGTTTGGAGTAAAGCGAAGCGATGGCTCCACTGTTTGAACTGCCGCTTTTGTTTCTGCATCATACAAGCTCAGCAATTTGGCAGGCATACGAATAAGCTGTGAGCCAAATTCGGAGATCGGCAAGGCAGCCAGATTGCTTCCCAGGTGCGGCGTTGAGAAAAATATTACGCGTGTCACATAAGGATTGGCGCTGAAGACAAGAGCCCGCTTAAGAAATCCGCTCGAAGGAAATGCCTTATAAAAGGTATCGCTGTGAGATCCAAAAATCCCATCCCAAAGCGCACGCCT
Source organism: Chthoniobacterales bacterium (assembly GCA_039918055.1). Taxonomy (GTDB): domain Bacteria; phylum Verrucomicrobiota; class Verrucomicrobiia; order Chthoniobacterales; family JBDTJR01; genus JBDTJR01. Next base: position 10,966 of record JBDSIH010000188.1, on the reverse strand, counting down.
GGTATTCGTGACCTACATGCGCGTAAGAATGCCGCCCATACTATGTCCGACAAGGATCAGATTGTGTTTTAACGGATAATGCGCAGCCACTTCCGCCAGGTCCATGCGAAGACGTAATGCCGCCCCGGCTATAGGAAGTCCCGAAGGATAAAAATAAACCCAGGCCTGATAGTGTTTTCGGAAATCAGGATCCCGATTCAGCTTATTGACAAAATTTACCCATGCGTGCGGCGATGACATCAACCCGTGCACAAATAGCACAGGAATTTTATTGGGATTATAAGGCTCGATAAAATAAATACCCGTTTTCTTGGCGATCTTATCGGAATTGATCATCGCAAAAATACCGAACAGAGCACCGCCTTTTGGAAAATAAGCCAATGGCGCAGTGAAATCCCCGCGCAGTGTAAAGGTTCTATTCTCAAAAGTGACTTTCTCCCGGATACGCGGATCGTAAAATGAAAGCTTCACCGGAGTTTCTCCCGCAGGGGAATTTTTTCCAAATACGGCAATGGCAGTCACCGGCTCAGCGAAACCATTCGGAGGACGATTAGAAACCATTATTCTGGCGCTGTTCTGCACACCTACAAGGGCGCCGCCCAGCCCTTCGCGCTCGGTATCCGAATTAAACTGCCTACGGGTAATTTGAGGCATCCCCGAGTTTATCAAACCGCATAGGTTTTTCCGCACCAGAACCGGACATACTGGCAGCGCGTAGTCTATACGTAGTGTTTGCACCGGCAAAGACCGCTACCTGTCCATCCAGCGCGGTCGATTTCCATTTCTGCAATGCCACGACACAATCCTCTACCGCCGTATTATATATAATCTCTGCTTTTGCCTGCACTTGCGCAGAAACGTTTTTGTCCGCCATCAGGAGAGATGCGTTCTGTGCGGTATCCAAATAATGGGATTAGTGATTTGTTTTTTCTGCACGGTGTGCAGAGAAGTATTCAGCTTTATGATCCGCTCATCAGAAATATTTTTCCGCGATGACGGTGTAGTCTAACATCCTACAAAGTGCGTAGAAGCAAAGATGACAATTCCAAAAATTGCACCGTGCCATAATAATCGTGACGGCATAAATAAATGGGTGAAATGAAAGATAAGTAATTTTTTAGCGTTCATTGATTTATAAAGCGGGAATCAAGGGAATCGAAGTAACGATTGTTTAAAATATTATTCAAAAAGAAAGTAAATCGGGAGAATGCTTAACGCTTATCTAATTCATTATCATCCACTTAATGTGAATTCTGAAAACCGTACAGTTTGTATAAATTTTTTTGAACAAGCCTTGACATATAAGAGTAATTCCTTTAATTATCAGTCAATCACTAACCACCAAGTGCCCAATAATATGAAAAATATCAAATCTGCAGTCATGGTTTTGCTTCTCGCAGGAGCTGCATTCAACGCAAAGGCCGATCTTACAACTGTAACCACAGCGGATGGCAACGGCGCAGACGCTTACGTTCAAGGCGGATCTGCTGCTAATACAAGCTTTGGCACCAGCGCTGATCTTTTCACCGGCACGGGCGGATCCGCTGATCAGGTTTTCAAAACTTATTTCCGATTCGATATCAGCAATCTGACGATCGATACCTCACCTTTCGCAACTCCTGCTGTTCTTAGTTTCACAACTATTGATACGCTGAGCAACACAGGCTTTTCTCTTTATCTTGTTAAAGACGGCACTGCTGGTGATCTCCTCGGTGGATGGGATGAAACCAACATAACTTACAATAACGCACCTGCCAACGATATCGCTGGTGGCGGTTTGTTGAATTCCGGTTCGATCCTTCTCGGCAGTTTCAATCTGAACGCGCTTTCCGGTCATACTGTGGCGATCGGGCTGAATCCTGCAGTTCTTTCCACGGATACAAACGGACTTCTTACCTTCGCTCTGGTTCGCACCAGTTCTGGTCTGCAGCCTGACTTTGCTTCCAAGGAAAACAACTCTCCTTCCGTTGCACCTCCAAGCTTGACAGTTCCTACGGTTGTGGTGGAAGCAGTGCCTGAGCCCGCTGAGATCGTATCCGCAGTGGCATTCCTTGCCGCTATCGGTGGTCTCTATCTTGGCAAAAAGCGTAAATCCGCTCTTCAGGCCCAGGTCGCTTAAGACGGTAATACTTTAAAAGTAAGTTTTTTGATTAACACCCGCGTGGATAACTCCACCGGGTGTTAATTGTTTTCAGGGATAAAGTTCTGAGGACAATCGATCCCACTTGTCACTGCACAGACATACGCAAACGAACGAGAAGTCTCCACCACTCGCATCAATGAGACCGTGCTCCAGAGCGAAGGTAATGCACAGCAGCATCGGATTGCATCGATGGTGAAAGAAGATTTACAAGCCGTTCAGTAATGCCGCCTCTTCGGGCAGCAAATTACTTCTGTTAATTTTAAGCGATATGCTTCGCGATTCCTCATCGCGTGCTATGGCGTGAAGAGCGGCGGCATGCAATGCCTGCGATGAACTTGAAGGACTGGCATCTTTCGAGAGGAGAATTACCGTATCCTGCGCTTTGCCTTGTCGAAAATAAGCCAGCGCAAGTGTGGAGCGAAGTCCAGGCTGATTCGGATATTGTTTCCTCAGCTTTGTTAATCTTTCAACGGCGTCCGGCGCATCGGCATTCATCAGCAACGCAAAATAGAGCGCATTGTTTTCAAAGACTAAATCTTCTGGATGAAGTTTCGAAAAATTTGTGGAGAGGAGCAATGCTGCCTTTGTATCAGAGTTTCTCATCAGCTCCTGCATTGCCTCTAGAGCCTCAGAACGCGAAAAACTTTGCCAACTGGGCGTTTCCACTACGAGCATTAATGCCCGTTTGTGAATAGTATCACGCATTACAGACTGCGCTGCGCGGGCAATCTGTAATGCCACCTCACCCGTCTCATCTTTCTGAGCAGCGGCAAAAGCCTTTTCCCACAATTGTGGTTCATCCTCCATTCCCGAAGCCGCAGCAATCGTAGCCAGCAGCACATCCTTTTGTGCATCCTCATACACCGTGCTTGTTTCGAGGATTTTCCGAGCACCCATGAAGTGGTGCTGCCGTATGGCCAACGCTACGCGGATATCGTCGTAATCTGTAGATTGCTGTGCAAGAGGCGAATCCTTATAAGCTTCCCGTGTTCGATCCATTTTCCCTCTCGCTATGAGCCAGCGAAAAATCTCCGGTGACGGATGAGACTGATTCCACTCCACAGCCTGATCTACAAGCATATCCAGCTTTTCCGGTGAACGTTTTCGTTCGATCTCAAGCGCGGATAGAAAATCTGCGGTATTTGCTTTTTGAAGTTTTTTTACCATCTCCGGTAAACCGAGTCGGACTTTTGAAGCGCGAATCGCTTTAGGACTTAAATCTTCGATCAGAGGTAAAGCTGGCAACGCATCCGTCCCGGCATCGGGCTGAGCCACAGTAGCCAGTAAGTCAGCAATCTCCGCATCTGGCCGAGGTTTTGTCTGCATCAGCAGATTCGCCAGAATATATGCCATCTTACGGGATCCCCAATCTTTATAAGCCCTACGCGACAGACTTATGGCATCGGTAATCTGCCCCCGTTGAGAAAGACTAATTACCTCAAGCTCCGCAATGCGTTCTGTCTTACGCTCCTGGAGAGAAAGTATTTTAAGATTACTTTCGAATTCCGCCCATTGCATGGCATTGGCATCCGCTCTGAGAGCGAGATAGCGGTCATGTGCATTCTCGCCCTGCATGAAAAGGCGATCTGTAAGTCCGGGAAAAGGTTTCTCTCCTGAACGTATTGCCGTCAGAATCGCCATACGCAGCATAGGCATATTTTCCGGATCCAGATTGGCAGCTGCAGCAGATTTCTCGGCCGCAGCCTTCCAGTCCCCGTGATTGGCGAGATTAGTCGCCTCTTCCATTAACTTTTGGCTGCGAGGTTTAAGTAGAAAGCGACCAGCCACCGCCAACCCCATCAACAGAATAAGTATACACCCGCAAATCAGGAAAAAGCGATTCCTGGGACCTTCCAATTTTAAAAACTCCGGTAGTTCCATCTTTGAGTTAAGATCCAGATAAACTGCTCACCCCAAGAAGAAATAGTAATCTTCGAAATGATACGAGAAATAACCTCTCTCTGTAGGAAACATCGCATTAACTGTTCATTTTGTTTATTTTTATTTGAACTGGTATTTGACATTCCTTCTCTTATTTACTAAAACAGACATATTCCAAGGAAATGCCATGTTACTGATTAAAAATAAACTTCTTATTGTCTTAATGCTCATTACCGCAATAACAGGAGCACGCGCGGATGTGATCGACGAAAAAGCTGCAGCCGCAATGGAGAAAAGCATCGAAGAATCTCAACCGTCGTCTTCCTTAGACCAGGAAAAGCCCTCCTTTAAAGGCAATACTGCTACTGTAACAACTGAAGTCGGCCATGGTGCGGATGCCTATGTCCGAGGCGGCAAGTATTCAGATACCAATTACGGAACAAGCGAACATATTTACACGCATCCCTCCGATTTGCCCGACTACCGGGAAAAAGATTATTTTCGTTTCGATTTAAGCGGACTGAATGTGGATCCCTCAAAAAGTGCTGACGCTCCCGTCTTCAGTTTTACTACGGAGACTAAATTCGATAAATTAGGATACAATCTCTACATCCTGAATGATGGCACTCCCGGAGACTCCGTAAAGGGTTGGGAGGAAACCAGCATCACTTACAATAATGCGCCAGGCAACAATCTTGAGACCAATGGTTTTCTCACCGGCGACAAAAACGGCAGCATGACCCTCATTGGGCAATACACCCTCTCCGGTGATATTGGAGATACACTCTCCCTCACTTTCGATAATAGTTACCTTTTGAAAGATACAAACGGACTCGTCACGCTGGCACTCATTCGCACCTCACCAGGAGAGCCTAGCGATATTGCCTCGAAGGAAAGTAAGTTCACTCCTCCAAGCCTTACCGTTGCCCTTGTCTCTGAAGCGGTGCCAGAGCCTGCTGAGATCATTTCCGTAGTGGCCTTTCTTGCAGCAATTGCAGGACTCTATTTTGGCAAAAAACGCAAATCTGCTCTCCAGGCAGCTTAATACAAATAACTTTGGTTTAGTTTTAATAAACATCCGCGGATAGTCCGTCGGGTGTTTATTGTTTTCCGGAAGGTTTTAACGCGTCATTCACGGCTGATATAAAAACCTCATAGGCGTGGCTTTCATCCGTATGATCAAGCACTACTCCACCGAGGATAAGACGCGTGGTCCAGTTAATGCGGTGATGTCTCCACAAGGCCTCCCAGCGCGTGCGAAGATGGTCCTGACTGGCTACTTCTCCCCCACCCCACCATACCAGGCGGAAAATATATACCGTCTTGCCGGATCGTGGATCCTGAAAACTAAACTTCTCAAGATTCCAGGACTGATCGTTTAATAAAACAGTTTTTTTTCCCAAAACCTGGCCTGACTGGAGACCAAGTGCCGACATACAGATTTCCGGTCCATGCACGAGCAGCTCAGTCCATGAACGGGAATTTGCGGCCCCATAATCCAGAACAAGCAGATCAAGCCATTCATTGTCACTGAACACATAGCGCGCGACTTGCGCCCGGTCGTAATGAAGAATTTTCGACGTATTCATGTTATTCGGGTCGATGCGAAGAAGCCGCCCTGGAATTTCTGCCGGCAAAGTAACAACAGGTCCCTGAGCAGATATACTTTGCGAGAAACCGAACCATCCGATAGCCGCCACCAGCGGTAGAATACTTCCCATTAAACCAATGAATAAAGGACGCCCCATTGGCAGCACATCAGGAAACAGAAATTTTTTCCCGTCGCTTTTGCGCATCAGCCAGAACGCGGCAAGCAGGATGAGAAATACACAAGCAATGAAAGACACCGCACCAGCCGTATCATGGGCCGTATGCGTAATGCTGCCGCTGTCAGATAACTCTTTAAAAGCCAGCCAGACCACACGGACTACATTCGTGAATACAGAGCATGCAAGCGCTAGTGCTACCAGAATACATCTGCGAAAAAATGTAAGTCGATAAGCCTCCCCGAAAAGCAACGCGAGCATGATGCCGGCCTGAATGGTGCGTAAGCCGCTGCAGGTATCCTCCACGCCAACAAAGCCATGCGCACCCACCACAACCGTACCGGTTGCCACAGCCGCGATTCCAAAGAAATTTAAAACACCTGCCGCCTGTTTTGCAACGAGTACCGTCAGCTGATCCACAAGCCCCGACTCAATGAAAAAAGGCAACGGGAGTGCGGTTAATAGGAATATACCACACCCTATCGCAGAAGCGGAAACCTTCCAGCCGCCGAACGCATATAACACCATTGCGGAAAGAAGCAGGCATCCGCCCCCGTGAATCCACAGGGTTCTTCTCCATAGTGGATCAAGGCATTCCAAAATGCCACAGCCTCCACAAATGATCAGGCCTAACGCAACGAGTAGAAACCACCATACAGGAAGGCGTGCCGGAGTCTGCCACTCTGCTGAAGGATTTGCGATCCGCATATAAAGCAGAACAAAAGCCAGCGCCGGAATCCAGAATCCATATTCATAATAAACCCCGCCTTCCCACGTCGGCCACAGGGCGTAAAATAAACCTGCCCAGGGAAGTAAAATTCCGAAGACGGTGAGTAATTTCACCTTCATAATCCGTGCAGCAAAGCTTCCTCTTCAGGCAGCAAACTACTCCGGTCAATTTTTCCTGCAACAGATTGTGCTTCTTCCTTATGCCCCGCTGCATGAAGAGCCGCTGCATTAACAGCCATCGCAGCATTTGAAAGCGTGATGCCGGAAAGAAGCGCTACCGCTTCTTTGGTTTTTTCATGGCGAAGATAAGCCAATGCGAGCGTTGAACGCAGGCCCGTTTGTTCAGGGTATTCTCTCCGAAGTTTTTCCAACCGCGCCATCACGTCCGGCGGTGCGGTATGCATAAGCAGTGCAAGATAAAGTGCGTTATTTGCAAAGTCCGGATCATCAGGATGGTTCTTGAAGTAGTCATTCACCAGCACAAGCGCGAGTTTTGTATTGCGCTGTTTCACAAGTTCCCCCAGCGCCTCCAGTGCATCACGACGGGAAAAATTTTGCTTATCTCCACTCGCTGCAGCCAAAAGCAGTGCACGCTTTCGGATCGTATCGCGTTTTACAAATCGCGCAGACCTTGCAATTTGTTGCGCAGTATGGCCCGTGCCATCCTTTGCTGCATCTGCAAAAGCCTTATCCCATAATGCCTGCTCATCCGGCATGCCACCAGCAGAGGCAATCGCAGCAAGCAGCACGTCACGCTGGGAATCCTCATACAGCTTACTGCTTTCAATGATTTGACGGGCAGCTGTGTAATCCGATTTGTTCAGCATCAGCGCCACGCGGACTCCGTCGTAATCTGCAGACTTTTGCGCAAACGTGGAGGAGCTATATGCATTGACTGCCTTTTGCACCTGTCCCGCCGTAAGAAGCCACCGGAAAACCTCAGGAGAAGGATGCTCGGCATTCCAATCCACTGCCTGGTCAACCAGGGCATCAAACTTCTTCGGCGAGCGCACACGTTCGATTTCGAGTGCGATCAGAAAATCCGTTGTTTTCGCCTTTGGCATTGCCGCCACCATTTCCGACAATCCTTGGTGGATTTTCGACTGGCGCACGATTTCCGGATTCAGGTTCTGAATAAGTGGCAGCGCGGCCAATGCCTCTGCCCCGCCATCCTGCTGAACAACTTCAGCCAGAAGAGAGGCGATTTCCGCATCAGGCCTGGGTTTCACATCCATCAATAAAGTCGCGAGAATAAACGCCATCTTCCTTCCTCCGTTTTGTTTATGCGAACGACGCGCCAACGTAATGGCATCTGACTTACGATTTCTTTGTGAAAGATTATAGACTTCCAGCTGTGAGACGACTTCGCTTCTGCGCTCAGCAGAGGAAAGTGCCGAAAGTTTTTTATCATATGCCTGCCAATCCAGCGCGCCAGCATCCGCCCTCAGAGAAATATAACGGTCATGTGCGGTTTCACTATCTTTGAAAAGACGATCCGTAAGACCGGGAAGTGGCTTATCATTAGAGCGCATCGCCGTTAAAACTGCCAGGCGTAATGCCGCGATGTTCTTCGTATCCAGGTTGGCGGCAGAAGCCGCTTTATCAGCCGCGCCTTTCCAGTCACCGTGATTCGCACGCTCAGAAGCCTCTTCGTAATACTTATGGCTCCGCGACTTAAAGACATGCTGCCCGACAATCGCCAGCACCATTAAAAGGACAATGCTGCACCCTGCAATTAAAACGAAACGTTTCCGCCGTCTTTTGGACCGGAGCAATCGCGTGAATCTTTGGAATAAACTAGGAGGCGGTTGGTCCATGAACTTTAAACGTAAATTCTGCGATCAGCATCCAATACCGATAGCCTAATCGCAGAGAGCCTTCAAGACCCATCCGGCAATCAAATGAGAGTTCTATCTCTCTAAAACCCTTGTATTAATGAGCGTTTAGGGATTCGCCTGTAATCATGTTGCCATAGAAGTCGACTATGTCAAAAAGTCAGTCGAATTTTATCAGGATGCCTTCAATTTAGAAAAGTTGATGCTCAGAACCTTTGTTTTAGTGCTTCTGATTTTCGTCCTTCGCTCTCTGCGTTTTTCTATTCCTCTTTGCTTTCATCGCATGGCCATGAAGGTTGCTTGAGGCGTCGATTTCAAATCGACGCTCGATGCGTGGCGAAGTCGGTCAGAGAATCTACGGCACGCTGAATACCTGCCATTTATATTTGGACGATGGGATGGCGATGGATTTGATTCGCTCGAACGTCCGAAGATGCTCATGGGCAAATCGGAATTCTGATTCGGACCAAGACGCGCGACAAAATCGATCACGAATTCACGGCACGCAGCCCTCCAATCCTCACCGATCGCTTCGCGATTTAGAACGCGAGTCTGCGATCGAGCGTGCGATACTGGATAGCCTCTGCAATATGCGCGCTATTAATAGCATCTGCACCTTCAAGATCAGCAATGGTACGGGCTACTTTCAAGATGCGATCATAAGCACGAAGTCAACTTTCAGTGGGAGGAATGAAATCTGCCGTTAACGACAGGTCGTCGATAGACGCCGACCGAGGAACAGGCCCAGGCCCACGGCCAGCAGGGCCCAGATCGAAGGCTCGGGGACAACTGCGGCGAAGTCGCTGTTGTGGTTGATCACCGCCCAGACGGAACCGGTGGTGGTATCAACTCCGTAATGGCCGAGGACAAGGTTACCGTCGAAGGCGTCATTGACAAAGAGGACCTGGTTTTCGCCCGTATTGCCGAGGACGGCGTTGACCCATTCGTTGCTGTCATTGAGCCAGCCGAGGTAGCTGCCGGCACCCACGCTTGTCATCGAGAGTTGCAGCACGAAGATATCCGTGCCCGTGCCGTGGAAGGAATAGACGTCGCTCAGTCGGATTTCGTCGTTGAGTGCGCTGGAGGTATTCGCGAAGCTGGTTTGCAGCGTGGTGCCAGAGGTGAGCACGCCCTCGAGGATCATTGCGTTCGTGTCAGGCTTGCCGCCGGCGAAGCTGCTGGTGGCATTTACGGCATGGGCGAGATTGGCGTTGCTGGCGAGGGCCCGGTCGTATTCGCCGCCGGAGAGGATGACGGCATTGCCCGCCGTAATGCCATTTTCGATAAGGAAAACGCCGCCTTCCACCACGACGGCGCCGGTGCCCATGGCGTCGTGGTTGGCTTTAACCAGCGTTCCGCCGGAAATCGACGTCGCTCCCGCGTAGCTGTTCGCGCCGGTTAAGACCACGGTGCCCAGACCGGATTTGGTCAAGGATCCGGAGCCGGCGAGATTGGCGCTGATGGAGCCGGAGCGGACGTCGAACGATTCTGCGGTGAGGGTGCCGAAAACCGTGGACGTGCCGAGACCCGTGACGGAACCGGAATCGAGGATGAATGCGCCGACCCTTTGCCGGAACGAGCCGAGAGCAAGGGTGCCACCATCGACGGTCACGGCCGGATTGCCGCTTCCCAACGCGTCATCCACCCCGAGTTGAAGCGTGCCGCCGGTGATGAGGGAGCCGCCGGCGTAGGAATTCACAGCAGAGAGCGTGAGGGTGTTGCCGCCAAACTTGCGGAGCGTGAACGCGCCGGAGATAACGCCGTCGTAGGTGAAGTCGGTGTTCGTGTGGAGGCCAAGTGTGGATCCGAGCTCGAAATGGGCGTTCTCGAAAATCACCGGCAGCCGGCTCGCGTTAAAATCAGTTTGACCCGTTCCGACGCTGAAAGTGGCCGTGGCGCCCGAGGCGACCGTGAGCTTGCTCACGTTGTTGCCGCTGCCCGTGTAGAGTGAGGAATAAGTCGCGAAGTGCAGAGCGCCCTCGAGCACCTTCGTCAAGCCCGAGTAATTATTGAAAGCACGGAGCATCAATGTGCCACTGCCGGATTTGATCAGACCGTGCGAGCCGACCATGCCAGTTGTTCCGTAGTCAGCGACTCCGCCGATGGCGTTCGTCGTGTCCAGCCCGAGGAAGGAGCCAGACAAGAAGCCGCCGCCCGTGCGGACCGTATTGATTTGAGCCCCGGTGAACTCTCCGGCCCCGCCGATGTTGAAAGTAACGGTGCTTCCCGACGCGAGGGAAAGTTTCGCCGCCGTGGTGCTGTCGATGACGCCACCGTAAAACGCGGAGGTTTTGGCAAACTGCAGGGTGCCGTCACCGACCGTCGTTGCGCCGGTGTAGGAATTGCCGCCGGAGAGCACGAGCGTGCCGGTGCCGAGTTTCGCCAGGCCAATCCCACCGCCGATCGTGCCGGCGTGGGCAAACGTTCCGCCGCTGCTGGAGGTGGTATCGAGACCGAGGACGGAGCCCGCCGCGAAATTCCCGTTGCCGAGGATCGTGTCGAGTTGAGGCGAAGTGAATTCGCCCGTGCCGCCGACATTAAACGCGGCCACGCTCCCGGAGGCGACCGAGAGCCGGGCCGTTGTGGTCGCGTCAACGATGCCGTTGTAAAAG
>JBDSIH010000187.1:0-2430 GCA_039918055.1 Chthoniobacterales bacterium | reverse complement strand
TCCTCTCCCGGCCTTACCGGAACATGAGCACGGGCACCTGGCAGGTGCGGACCATGGCAGTAGTCGTGCTGCCGACCATGAGTTGGCGAATACGGGAGTGACCGTAGGCTCCCATGACGAGAAGCTGAATTCCCTCGCGCTTGATCGTTTCGGAAATGACCTGTTCGGGATCGCCGACCTCGGCTTGTGTGGTCACTTCATACCCGGCGGATCGAAGCTTAGCTGCGGCTTCCTGAAGAGAATATTCGGCATTCGCATCGATGTGACCCGCGCGGAGTAAGTGGCATTTCAACCCCCGAAGAAGAGGATGCTCGATGGCGAAGGAGATCGCCTTTTCCACGCTCGCACCGCCGTCATACGCAATGAGCATGTGCTCGATGGGTTCGAACTTTCGGGAGGCCACGAGTACGGGGCGGCTGCTGGCGCGGATTACGCGCTCGGTATTTGCGCCTAGATGCAATTTAGCGAAGTCGGCGGATTCCCCGCGCTTGCCCATGATGACAAGATCAGCCTCCGCTTCCATGCGGATGACAGTTTCCACGAGTTCGCCATGCTGTTGCTCGAAGGTTGCGGCATTGATCCCGGCTGCAGTGAGGTGGCGGCGTGCTTCTGCGAGCAGAGCGTTTCCGCGTTCGCGGGCGAGCCGGTTTTTCGTTTCTTCAAAGGTGACAAGTTCCGCGAGAAGTTCAGTGCCGGTATCCACCCCCAGGTTGCCACTGAGGTCTGCGACCTCGGCGCGCTCGCGGTGCGGATCGAGCATGTGCAGGACATGCACAGATGCGTCGCTCAATCGGTTTGCCGCCCATGCAGTATAGTCGTAGATGCTCGCCGAGTAGAGTGAGCCGTCGGTACAGATGAGAATTTTATTCATGGAAGGATGGGTTAATGGAGAGGCATCTTATCGGAAGCGACGGGTTTGTCGTGAAGAGCAACGCGCTCGACCAGTGTGGCGCTGGCTTCGTTGAGGCCTATAACTTTCACCTCGGTCCCATCGCGGCGAAATTTCAGGACAACCTTATCCAGTGCGGCAACGGAGCTGATATCCCAAAAATGAGCACGAGTCACGTCGATGGTCACCAGGGAAAGCACCTCCCGAAAGTTGAAGGCGCGCGCGAAAGCTCCCGCCGAAACGAAGAAGAGATTTCCCTGCACGAAGTAGGTGCGATGCTCGCCCTCGGCGTCGAGTTCGCTGCCGATTCGCATGAGTAGAGCGGCTTTTCGGGCGAACGAAATCGCGCTCATGAGCACGCCGACGCCCACTCCGATGGCAAGATTGTGGGTGAGCACGACCACCAGGACTGTGGTGATCATGACGAGGCTGGATGTCTTGGGGTGGTGGCGCAGGTCTTTCAGCGATTGCCAACTGAAGGTGCCGATAGAGACCATAATCATGACGGCAACTAGCGCCGCCATGGGGATGATCTTTACCCACGCACCAAGGGCCACGATGAGGATGAGAAGGAAGACTCCGGCCGCAAAGGTGGAGAGGCGGCCTCGCCCGCCGGATTTAATGTTGATGACCGTCTGGCCAATCATCGCGCAACCGGCCATGCCGCCGAAGCAGCTCGATGCCATATTCGCCACGCCCTGGCCGACACACTCGCGGTTCTTGTCGCTATCCGTGTCTGTAAGGTCGTCTACGATGGAAGCCGTCATCAGCGATTCCAGCAAGCCGACCACGGCGATCGGAAGCGAGTAAGGAAGAATGATCCACAGCGTTTCAAAATTCAGGGGCACTTGCGGTAAGAGAAAGAATGGCAAGGTTGAGGGCAATTGCCCCATGTCGCCGACGGTGCGGAGTTCCATTCCGGTGAAGACGGAAATGAGCGTCAGAACCACGATGCAGACCAGCGGGGATGGAATCGCCTTTGTGAATCGGGGCAGGATGTAGATGATCGCCAATCCTCCCGCCACCATTACATACGTGGGCCACCTCGCGCCATGGAACTCATGGAGCTGTGCCATGAAAATCAGAATGGCGAGCGCATTGACGAAGCCAGTCATCACCGAGCGGGAAACAAATTTCAGTGCATCGCCAAGTTTGAGTGCCCCGGCTGTAATTTGGAGCACTCCGGTCAGCAAACTCGCTGCAAATAGATATTGCAGACCATGCTCTTTCACCAAGGTGATCATTATGAGCGCCGTCGCCGCAGTGGCAGCGGAGATCATTCCTGGTCGCCCACCAACGATGGCCGTGACGACCGCGATGCAAAACGAGGCGTAGAGCCCGACCTTGGGATCGACTCCGGCGATAATCGAGAAGGCGATGGCCTCAGGGATAAGCGCCAGCGCGACGACAAGGCCCGCGATAAGGTCTTTGGGAACGTTGGAAAACCACTCTTTGGAAAAATCTTTAAGAATCATTAAATTTGAAAATTGGATGAAATTTTAAACAGCAAAAGCGCTTGAGCATGCTCGCGAATGATGACT
>JBDSIH010000186.1:0-6218 GCA_039918055.1 Chthoniobacterales bacterium | reverse complement strand
CGGTGTACGATGTAGGGAGCAAGGAAATGCCTGATCTGCGTAGTTACCTAAAAGGAATCATAGAAAAGTGGGGAGGAAAAGATCCCGTCGTCATCCGTCCAAGTCCTGATACCAGACAGGAACGCATCATGGATGTATTGAACGCCGCCGCTGCCGCCAAGGTGACCAAACTTACGTTTGGGTAAATGTTCGCTGAGAATTCTTTTTATCGCACTGTTTTGCGCAAATAACGGCGCACTTCGAATTCGGAGTTTTTGAGAACAAGTTCCGAAAGCTCAAAATCCTGCTCGAAGGGCGGAAAGAATGCGTCTCCCGCGATTTCGCGAAATACCACTGATAGCAGAAGCTCGTCGCATTGATGGAGATATTGGCGGTAAATTTCCGCTCCTCCGATCAGGAAAACCTCCGTCCCCTGTGGTGGCTCTTCCAGTTCCGCTAAATCGTGTATCACATCCACCCCCTCAATGGAAGCCTTGCGGGAAAGCACAATGTTGCGGCGATTTGGCAAAGGCCTGCCGAGAGATTCATAGGTTTTACGACCCATCACGATCCAATGCCCCTGGGTCGTTTGTTTAAACCAGCGAAAATCCTCCGGAAGATGCCAGGGAATTTTACCCTCTGCTCCAATCACCCGATTCAGCGCCATGGCGGCGATCGCTTTCATATCGCAATGGGCGCTTTGATCGAGGGATGTGAATCGTAACCCGTCAGTTCAAAATCCTCGAATTTGAAGTCGTGGATATTTTTAACATCCGCATTGAGCCGCATGTGAGGCAATGGACGAAAATCCCTGCTCAACTGCTCCTTCACCTGATCCATGTGATTTCGGTAAAGATGCAAATCTCCAAAAGTGTGAATAAATTCCCCTGCTTTTAATCCGCAAACCTGGGCGATCATCAATGTCAATAATGCGTAGGAGGCGATATTAAACGGAACTCCGAGAAAAAGATCCGCGCTGCGCTGGTAGAGCTGACAGCTTAATTCGCCCTCACACACATAAAATTGAAACAGCGCATGGCAGGGCGCGAGCGCCATTTTATCCAGCTCACCGGGATTCCACGCCGAGACAATCAGGCGGCGACTATCGGGATTTTTTTTGATTTGATCGATAACAGCGTCGATTTGATTAATGGCGCTTCCATCCGGCTTCTTCCAGTCGCTCCACTGTGCGCCATAAATACGTCCAAGATCACCATTATCATCCGCCCATTCATCCCAGATCGTCACCTTGTTATCATGAAGATATTTCGTATTCGTATCTCCGCGCAAAAACCAGAGCAGCTCATAAATAATCGAGCGCAGATGAAGTTTTTTTGTCGTCAGAAGCGGAAAACTATCGCGCAGATCAAAACGCGCCTGGGCGCCAAAAACGGAAAGAGTACCCGTACCCGTGCGGTCTTCTTTTTTTTGCTCGTGCTCCAGAACAAGGTTTAAAAGGCGATGGTATTCCTTCATGATGACGTCCTTCCATCAATAACCAGTCGCGACGTTTACGGCAAGTGGGTATCAAATCCGGCCACGGATTTGTGCTTAAAAAAGAGATAATCTCTTCCCTGCTTGAAAAGCCGCCGCTGAAATCGGAAGTTATGCCATGCTGAAGGTAAGGATTCTGGGTAGCGGCAGCGCGGGAAACTCCGCATTGGTGATCAGCGATAACGCTGCGGTACTGGTGGATGGAGGGCTCAGCGCCAAACAGCTTACCGTACGCCTCAATGAATGCGGCATATCCCCTGCTGATCTTACGGTAATCCTGATTACGCACGAGCATGGCGATCATTGCAGCGCTCTGCCTGTCCTGTTGCGAAAAAACCGGATTCCCCTCTACTCCAATGCCCATACTGCTCACTATCTTAGAAACAATCTGCTTCAGGACCATACGAACTGGCAGACCTTTTCCAATGGCTCGGACTTTTCCATTGGCGACCTCACTATACGTGCATTCACTGTTCCCCATGACGCTACCGACCCTGTAGGATTTTCCATCGCAAATGCCGATGGCATGTTTGGCGTTCTTACGGATCTGGGCCGTACAACCAATCTTGTGATGGAAAGCCTCCGTCACGTGAATCTGCTGCTGATCGAAGCAAACTATGATGAAAAGATGCTCGAGGAAGATACAAAGCGTCCCTGGGCGGTTAAGGGCCGCATCAAATCTTCCCATGGTCATCTCTCAAATAAAGCGGCGGCGGAAATCGTAGCCCAAATCGGAATCGATTCTCTCCAGCAGGTTATTCTCGGCCACCTGAGCAGAGATTGTAATCACCCTGAACTTGCGCAGCGTCACGTTTACGAGGCATTGCAGAATATTTCCCGGGGAGGAATTACGATAACCTGCGCCCAACAGGCGGAAGTCGGGCCGGAGTTTTCCCCGCTAAGGGCGATGTGCCTGCGTAGCGATGAGGTAAATCCAGTTTCCCAGGAAAATGGCGACAGCCAAAATGCGCAGGACTAATGCCGTTGTGTTATCCACCGCGGTAATCCGAAGCCGCGGCAGGCGAAATATTACCACCGTCATCGCATAGAGCGTAAATACGCCCGCGGCAATCACTGCGACGAAACAAAGCGGATTCCACTGAACTGCGGAAATCCAGTTTTGATTAATTAATGCCGCAAGGGAATGCGTAGCCCCACACGTGGCGCAAGGAATGCCCGTGCACGCGCGAAACCAGCAGTGGGGTATCGGAAGCGCCATTTTGAGCCAAAGCAGCAACAGGAGGCCTGAGGTAATTAAAACACCCGCTCCGATCAGCTCATAATCCGTTTCCGACGGGCGAAGATGCCTAAACTGAAACTTCACTGAGGCATCAGGCTGTGCAGGGATAACATGACGTAGAGCACACAAAGCATGGCCAGGGAGAGAACGGTTAAAACAGCACGTCCGGTATCGATGCGGTGAGCCTCCTTCAGGCCGATGCATAATACCACAAGGACCCAGATACTTTGAATACTGCCTCCGCAAATCGGGATAAATAAAAGAACGCTTAATGCGCCAACGGTGTAACAAAATACCCGAAAAGTCGTTTCATAGGATTCCTTCGCCCCTCCCATTATGAGGAGCAGACTATGAACAAGTGCCGAACCAATAAACGCAAAGACGGTATAGATTACCGGTGAAAGCACCATCTGCCACGCCAGCATGACCATGCTTTCCTTTAGGGTATTTCCACCCAGAATAAGCTTCTGGTTATTTGTAAAAATCGGATTTGAAGAAAGCAGGGGCATAACCGCAATCTGGAACAGGCCCGTACACAGCGCTGTAAAAATAAAAGCAGGTACACCGAGAATAAGCAGAAAGCTTAATGGCGACCATATGCCTCCCTCCCGCTTTAAATTTGCAAAAGTAAAAGCGGGATTTCCCATTACCTGTTTGACGGTCTGCGCCAGTGCCCGAAAAATTCCGATTTCCGCTCTTCTTTCCCATGCGGGTACCATTGGCTCTTCGATTACGGGAGATATTTCATCCGGCAAGGGCATAATTTCCTGAAGTTCCTCTACCGGTGGAAGATCATCAAAACTGGATAATAGCTGCCACGCTTCCATTCCTTCCCGCCATGCAAGATCTGTGGGGTTGAATTTTCCGGATTTTAATCCCGCAGCCACTTCCTCAGGTGTAAATTGCCCAAGTGACTGACGGTTACGGTTAAGGAAAATTTTATTCATGAGTCTGCTGAAAGAGGTTCCTTCAAAAAAATCAAAGCGATTTCCCGTTAGCTGCCTGCGGGTACCACGGGCGCTGCATTTTCCTGCATGGCAAGAACAGGAAGGAAGGAATTCCTCGATAGTCCCCAGCGAAGCATGCGTTCGGCATCATCGAAAATATACCGCGACTTGCTGCCAAGCTGAACCAGAATGACATCCCGCCCTGCATAAGAAGCACTGGCTATAAGACAGCGGCCGCTGGAATCCGTATAACCGGTTTTCATACCGTTATAGATCGTGGAACGAGAAAGCAGTTTATTGGTGGATTCAAATGCGGTTGATCGGCCGTTTGCGTAAACGAACGTAAATCGCGGCATGGCCATGATGCGTCGTAATGTGGAGTTATGATACGCCTGGTAAGCAATTCTCGCCATGTCCCGGGCGGTCGAATGCTGGGATGCGGGAAGCCCGTTTGGATTTACAAAGTAAGAATTCGTTGCGCCAACTTCATGCGCGTAGCGGTTCATATCCGTCGCAAATGCGGAAACATTTCCTGCATGGCTTCGCGCCAGGGCAACCGCTGCATCATTACAGCTATGAACGAGCATCGCCGTCAGAAGCTGGCGTCGCGTATAAGAAGTACCTGCTTTCACATACAGCTTCGTGGGCTCCACATAGGTATCCGCACGATCAATCAGAATCAGCTGATCCATCGGATCACGGGAAACCAGCAATGCCGTAAGCAGCTTCTGCGTGCTTGCCACGGTGCGCGGCATGTCCGCATTTTTCTGATAAAGCGTCTGTCCCGTATTCGCATCAATCATGATGGCGGACTGCGCATAGATATTGGGAGAGGAAGCCGGCCATAAGCTCGGATCCCCCGCCGGCTGCGGAGCGATACGCGCAGTAACCGGCTGCGCATTGCGCACTTCGGACTGTGGCTGCGCTTTCGGCGTGCCTGCGCATCCGTTAAAAAATAACAGCGATCCCGCAAGACCGATGACAGCTAAATGTATTCGAATAAAATGTTTCATAGAGGGCTATACGAAGTTTACGAAAAAAAATTCTCTTCAGGGAAGAAAAGTCTCTTCAGGACTAACCGCAAATCACGAGCTGAATGGACTCCGGAAGTGAGGACGCCACTTCGGCAAGCACATTTCCCCGCAATAATTTAGAAAGCGAGTCTCTATGCGATGCGCCGAGCATCAGATAATCCGCACCTATCGTTGCCGCTGTATCGACGATGATCGCGGCCGCATTCGTCGAGGTCGCATACAGCGGGATGACAGAAATCCCCCGCTCATGCCCGATCTGGATGGCTGTGGAAAGAATGGCACTGGCTACGGGGTCGTTTTTCCAGCTCATTTTTTCCAATGGGCGCCCGCCCTGGAAAAGAACGGCAATCTCCTGTACATAGAAAACGTAAAGACAGGCGTTTCTTAACTGCGCCTCATCAAAAGCATAGCGAAGCACGGGCGTGATTCCTCGCACACAAACCATGATTTTTTGCGTATCCGCCGCAGGTTGCTTCATCGCGGCAATCGCTTCCGGTCGTACAATTCGCGCGACATCGCTTGATACCGTCAACGTTTCGATTCCCGACCTTTTCTGCGTATAGGCGCGCAGCATCAGACCCACAATCAATACGCACAGAACGAAAAACAATGCATCCGGCTTCGTCTTCGCGAGCGTCAGTTCCACCGCCACAAGAAGGAAAAAAGTGAATCCCAGCAAAAGGCGTTCCCAGATATTAATATCCAGCTTAAAATTAAACGTACAGGAACCTAAGT
The DNA here is from genome assembly GCA_039918055.1 of Chthoniobacterales bacterium. Classification (GTDB taxonomy): domain Bacteria; phylum Verrucomicrobiota; class Verrucomicrobiia; order Chthoniobacterales; family JBDTJR01; genus JBDTJR01. The sequence continues at coordinate 789 of JBDSIH010000186.1, read as the reverse complement.
TAACGCAAATGGCACCGACCACACCGATGGCATAAAGACCCGCCAGCGATTCGAAATTATTCGTCATTAAGAGCACCACTGCGGGGAGCCCCACCGCAATGGCCAGCGGCGCCCACGGCACACCATGGCGATTTAACGAGGCAAACGAGGCCGGCATTTCCCGGTCGCGCGCCGTCGTAAAAAGAAGGCCGATCATCGCGGCGACGGCCGTATTTACCGCACTCAACAACAGGAGCGCAAACATTCCCCCGACAAACCATCCAAAATACTTTCCTACGACAGGGTTGAAATTAATCGTGGCATAGTGCTCACCCAGAAAACGCAACATGTCTTCTTTGCGTTCCCGCATGACTGGCTTAAGCGACTCAGGCAGGGAAAGCATCGCCCACCCCAGCAATGCCGTTCCTACACTCACTTCAAGCGCAACAGGTAGAATGGCTTTGAACGACGTACGCCCAACAGTAACGTTCCCAACGGAGGAACTTCTGTCCGGCCGCATGATGCCGGTTAGATTCGCGACAGCCTCCACGCCGCTAAGGGCCAGGATCACTCCTACGAAGGCCACCCAGGTATGCCCCCAGCTATCGGACAGGGGATGCAGATGCTTCGTCGTAAGATGCGGAATACTGAGAATGATAATGGCTATGACCGCAAACATCGTCGGAAGCGCTAACGCCACCGCCACGCTACCACTGTGTTTTGGGCCATAGTAATTGAGCAGCCCAACAAGACAAATCACGGCAATCGTAGAAACCACGATGTATTGCGGAGGAACCTGCAGATAACTCA
>JBDSIH010000185.1:0-8646 GCA_039918055.1 Chthoniobacterales bacterium | reverse complement strand
GTGGAATACTGCCCCACCTGCGATGGCGGGGCGACCTTCATCAGCACACAGACCGATCCATTTTCGCTCGAAAAACGACTCACCCTGCATCTGGATGACACGACATCCAGAGTCACGATCGAGCATTGCGTTACGAACAAAGGAAGAGCGCCCCTAACGCTCGCATCCTGGGGCATTACTGTAGTCGAACCGGGCGGCATCGCCATCATTCCCCAGCCTGAACTTGGCGAACATCCACGTGACTTTTCGCCGAATCGCAATCTGGTCTTATGGCCCTATACGGATCTTGCGGATGATCGTTACACTTTCGGAAGCCGCTATATTTTTCTCCGGCAGGAAGAAGAGAGGCAACCTACTAAAATCGGTTTATTTCATCGCGAACAATGGGTCGCTTATATCTGGGAAAATTCCCTCTTCTTAAAATCCATCGAATGCATACCGGAAGCGACCTATCCCGACGCGGGATGTAACTTTGAGACCTTTACCAATAGCGCCATGCTGGAACTGGAATCGCTCAGCCCTCTGACGACATTGGCTCCGGGAGGTTCCGTATCTCACCGGGAAAACTGGCATCTTTTTGATCTTTCCGACCCTGTTGAAATCCAGTCCGAAGATTCATTGCGAGAATGGCTTTTTCCATTTCTTGTGCAGGCGGGGTATTCCGGCTAGGATAGCCGGAATTTATGCGCAACTTCGTCATCTTTTCCTTCTGTCTCTCCACGCTGCTTTTCATGGCGGGCTGTGAGACTATGAGTCCTGAAACCGTAGCCGCCCGCGCTGCGATGAATGAGGCCATCACGCACGAGGAACCCGGAAACTATTTTATCGGAAGACGGTTTTATAAAGTGGACTTCAAAATGTGGGGTTGGGTGCGTAAACCTGGACAACCCTGGAGCCAGTCTCAGCTTGTCATGCTGAATGAGCAGCGCAAATTGGCCCCGGATCGCGAACAAGGCAAAATAGGATCCGATAAGGGTTACGAATACCGGCTCGATGGGTATTTCACAGGTGAGCAGGTTTACGAACCCGCAAGTAACCGCTTCTATCCTGAATTTGTCCTCACGGGCTACACCTTGCGATCAGTCAGCCCTGCTCCGATTTTTAAAGACTCGCAGACAGACAAGCCTGATACGCATCTGCTCACGCCGCCGATGTAGACGAAGGGCTATTTGGGAAGGTGCGGAAGATTCCGGATCAGCGAGACGATATCGTTTTTTTCATCCATTGAAAAAACCATAAAGCACATTCCGTTCACGACCTGGACGGCGAGTTTTCCTTCTTCCGTGTCGTGAATTTTCCAAGTTCCGGCGGGGTCAATCTCCACGCCCAGCGGTGTGGCGGGGAATACGATGAAAAAGTATTTCCCTTCAGGAATCGCCACCGTGGCGACCTGCTGCCCCTCGTACCGGAAAATCTTCGCTCCTGCCGTCTGCATAGGTCCGAGGCCGGGCGGCACGAAATAGCCATCGAAGCCCTTCATGGTAAACCAGTCGCCCAGAGAGGCGGCATCGGTTACCACGGGATCAAACTGCTCAATGTTTGAATTTTTTTCCATCTTAAGAATGGCTTCCACTTCCTCCGCACCGGGAAAAGTCTGGCTGCGGCTCAGGTAAAGCCATGTCCCGATAAAAGCCAGAACGAGTAAGGAGACCAAAACGGAAAGGAGAGCGGGATTACGAAACGAAAACTGCTGAGTGTGCTGTTTGGAATTCAGGACCTGTGACACCTCCTCAAACTTCTGCCGCGTGGTATCGGAAACTTCGATCCCGGCTATCGCCGAGTGAAAAAGCCCGTCAAAAGGTCCCTGATTGCTTACGATCTGCTCAAGTTCAGGATGGCTATGCGCGATAATCAATGCGCGCTCCATATCACGCTCCTCGGCAATTTTTTTACTGCCTGCCCGGTATCGCAAAAGAATGGATTTTACCGTTCTTAACTTCATACGGCCTCCGGGGCTGGGGTTTCGGTAAGGGCAAGAAGGAGGGATAGTCGGGCACTTTGTATTTTTAGAGAAACATCCTCTTCGGTAAGCCCCAGAAGCTTCGCAAGGTCATGATGCTCCATCAGATCCAGATGCCAGAGCGTATAGGCGGAACGTTCCGGTTCGCTCAATCTATGAAGGGCAGTCCGCAGCTCTTCAGGAGAGCGCTCTGTCAGTGAGGACGCCGCACCGGCAGGAAGCTCTCCCGTAGATAAAGGCCTTTCCGAAGGCTTCACCTTCTGGAAAATGCGTTTACGAAGATTCAGGACAAGCGTCATAAAAGTCCGTTGCGGGTCGGAACCTGGATTTTTCAGGATGTCCTGAAGACACTGATCCAGCACCTGTTCAGCAATGAGCGGCTCATTGGAAAGAATGAGAGAAAACCGATAAAGATCCTTAAGCTCATGGAGGCGGGCGGCGAATTCCGTCATCGTCGTAATTTGTTATTTGTAGATGTTTTAAGCAAGTGGAACAATCGGGAAGGTGCTCTTTTGGCATTCTGGGCTTTCGTGCTGCGTTGACTTGTCGTAACTTCCCTTTACTTTCATTACTTTCGCACGTTCATGAAGACTGTCCTGTTTATCTGCACCGGAAATGTTTGCCGCAGTCCGATGGCAGAGGCCTTATTTAAAAAAATGCTGGGAAAGGATTCGAAAATCGAAGTCCTGTCCGCAGGTGTGAACGCGTACCCCGGACAACTTGCCAGTGCGGACGCTATAACCGTCCTGCGCGATGAGGGGATCGATTTTTCCTACTTCCGCAGCCAGCCAGTGACCGAGGAACTGATTGAGCGGGCGACGTGGATTTTCACCATGACGCAGGAACACCGTCGGATTGTGGAACTTTTCTATCCGGAAGCCGAAGGGAAAATTCACTTGATCCGCGAATTTGAATCCGGTCCAAAAGACGTTCCCGATCCGATTGGCATGGGCAGGGCCACCTACCTGCAATGCAAAGAAACGCTTAAATCCTCACTCAAAAAAGTTCTGGAATATATCGCTAAAAACCCTTCATCCATGAATACGCAAACCACGCCTGATACCGCCCGTAAAACCCTTGCGCAGACTGATCCCGATATCGCTGCCGCCATCGCCTCGGAAAGAAAACGCCAGGAGACAAATATCGAGCTGATCGCCTCGGAGAACTTCACCAGTCAGGCCGTCATGGAAGCGCAGGGATCGTGCCTTACCAATAAATACGCGGAAGGTTACCCCGGACGTCGCTGGTACGGCGGCTGTGAGTATGTAGATATCGTGGAAACCCTGGCGATTGAGAGGGCAAAGAAGCTTTTTGGCGCGGCGCACGTCAACGTGCAGGCCCACAGCGGCAGCCAGGCGAACATGGCGGTTTATTTCAGCGTCCTGAAACCTGGCGACCGTATTCTCACGATGGATCTTTCCCATGGCGGCCACCTCACCCATGGCCATAGAGCAAATTTCTCGGGAAAACTCTATGCTGTCACCCATTACGGCGTAAGTCAGGAAACCGAGCAGATCGATTACGACGCACTGGCCAAACAGGCTGAGGAAGTTAAGCCCCAGATGATTACGGCGGGAGCCTCGGCTTATTCGCGTATCATTGATTTCAAAAAAATGCGGGAAATTGCCGACAGCGTAAATGCCTACCTTTTTGTGGATATGGCGCATATTGCCGGACTGGTCGCTGGGGGAGTTCATCCGAGCCCGATTCCCCATGCCCATTTTGTCACCACCACGACGCATAAGAGCCTGCGGGGTCCCCGCGCTGGACTGGTCATGTGCCAGGAAGAGTTTGCAAAGAAGATCGACGGCCAGATTTTCCCGGGAGTTCAGGGCGGCCCCCTGATGCACGTCATCGCCGCCAAAGCGGTGTGCCTTCAGGAAGCGCTTCAGCCCGAATTTAAGGATTATGCCCGTCAGATAGTCAGTAATGCCAAAGCCCTGGCGGCACAACTGACTCTGCTGGGATACCGCATTATTTCTGGCGGTACGGATAACCATTTGATGATGGTTGACTTACGCACGAAGGGTCTGACCGGTCTGGATGCCCAGTTAAACCTCGATCAAGCCGGTATTACGGTAAATAAAAACTCCATTCCTTTCGATACCGAGCCGATCACCAAGACCGGCGGAATCCGTCTGGGCACACCGGCCATGACCACGCGGGGAATGAAAGAAGAGGAAATGATGGAGATTGCCGACCTCATCCATCTCGCCCTGGAAGCCAAAGGGGATGTCTCTGTTCTGGAAAAAGTGCGTAAAACCGTGCTGGCCCTGACTTCCCGCTACCCTCTTCCATAGCACGTAAATTGAAGCCCTGAAGAACTTTGTCACTTCAGGGTCTTTTCACAATGGACAACAGTTGACACAATTGCCCTCCGCCGACATAGTCTCCGGCTCTCCAAAAGGAGAGGATCTCATGGAACATATTCGGAACATTGCTATTATCGCGCACGTTGACCACGGCAAAACCACTTTGGTGGATCAGCTTCTTCGTCAATCAGGAACATTCAGAGCCAACCAAAAAACCGAGGAGCGCATGATGGACTCCATGGATTTGGAACGAGAAAAGGGCATCACCATTCGCGCTAAAAATGCCGCGTATCGTTATAAAGATTACCACGTCAATATCGTGGATACTCCCGGACATGCCGATTTCGGCGGAGAAGTAGAGCGCATCATGAAAATGGTGGATGGCGTTCTTCTCGTCGTGGATGCGCATGACGGACCACAGGCTCAGACCAAATTTGTATTGCGCAAGGCACTGGAAAATAAAGCCAAGCCCATTGTCGTCATCAATAAGATCGATCGCGAAAATGCTCGTCCGCACAAGGTGCTGGATATGGTATTTGAGCTTTTCATGGAATTGAATGCTACCGATGAGCAGCTTGATTTCCCCGTCATCTACGCAAGTGCCAAGCAGGGCTTTGCCCAAAAGGAAATCGATCATCCTTCCACGGATCTCGTGCCTTTGTTCGATGCCATTATTGAGCACATTCCCGCACCAAAATCCACCGGTGCTGGCTATTTTCAAATGCTGGTTTCGAATCTGGATTACAGTGACTATCTCGGCCGTATCGCTTACGGACGCATTGTCAGCGGACGCGTTTCCGTGGGAGACAGCATTGTTTGCGTCCATCTGGATGGGCGCCGCGAACGCACGAATGTAACCGCCCTGTTCGGCCATGAAGGCCTTCAGAAGGTGGAAATCCAACATGCCGGAGAAGGCGACATCGTAGGTGTCACCGGATTCGAAGAATTGCAGATCGGTGAAACACTCACTGATCTTGAAGAGCGTCCCGCTCTGGATTTCGTCGCCATTGATCCTCCGACCATCAGCATGCGCATCGTGGTAAACGATTCGCCTCTCGCAGGCCGCGAAGGTAAATTTGTAACCGCGCGTCACATCCGCGAGCGTCTCGTGCGCGAAACTCGCACGAATGTCTCCCTGCAATTTTCCGACACGGAAGTTGCCGGACACTTTGAAATCAAAGCGCGTGGAGAAATGCAGATTGCGGTTCTCGTCGAACAGATGCGCCGTGAAGAATTTGAGCTTCTCGTTTCCCGACCTGAAGTTATTTTCCAAAAAGCAGAGGACGGCACCACGCTTGAGCCTTTCGAAACACTCTACGTGGATGTCCCTAATGAAAACCTTGGCGATATCCTCCAGGTTCTCGCGAACCGCAAAGCGGAAATCACCAATATGCACCACAACACCCATAGTGTTGCGGTGGAAGCGGTCATTCCCACACGCGGCCTGATCGGTTTTGAGACGGATCTCGTCAACCTTACCAAGGGTCACGGTATCGCAAGTCACCTCTTCAAAGAATACGCACCCCACAAGGGCGACATCCCAAGTCGTAGCAATGGCGTTTTGGTCTCCATGGAAAATGGTGTCAGCACTCCTTACGCTCTGGATTCCATTCAGGAACGCGGACGTTTATTCATCGGACCACAGGAAGAAATTTACGAAGGCATGATCATTGGAGAAAATGCCCGTCCGGATGACATGCCGGTCAATCCCTGCAAGGCCAAAAAGCTTACGAACATGCGCAGTCAGGGTGATGGAAAAGGTATTTCCCTCGCACCGCCGCTCATTCTCAGTCTCGAACGTTCGCTGGAATACATCGCTGCGGATGAATACGTGGAAGCAACGCCAAAATCGCTGCGCCTGCGTAAGAAAATCCTCGATGCGAACGCGCGCAAGCGTGCCTCCCCTAAAGCAACGGCCTAACCCGTTACTTTAGCGGAATACCAAGCCCAGGTTTCCTGCAGGGTCGCTTCGAGAGACGCTTTGGCGCTCCAATCGAATCGCCCTGCGAAAGCCGAGGGGTCGATGACCATCCTTGATGGCCAGATTTCCCGCGCCCTGTCACGGGTAAGGCTGGGTACCTGTTTCCGCAATGCAGGGGATGCATCCACCACATGCGATGCCAGCTTGAGCATCACCTGAGGAATTGGAACAGTCACGCCATTGCGTCCCATTACTTTTGCGGCGGTGGAAATCAACTCCTGGTCGGTAATCACGGCGGATGCTGCGACATAAAAAAGCCGCCGTCCCTCCTCGGCCCATATCTTCTTGTCCTCAAGGACGGAAAAAAATGCGGCTATAAAATCATTCACCGCTATCCAGCTATAGAATTTGGGGTGCCATGCGGATTTTACGCGCAGAAAATTACCTGCCATTTGAAACAGGGGCAGTGTTGCTGTATCGCGGGCGCCCAAAACCATCGGCGGACGCACCACCACAATCGGGAGATGGGGGAACTTTTCAAAAAGCGCATTTTCCATATCACGCTTTGATTCGCCGTACCAAGTGAGAGGAGCATCGGGATGTTTTTCATTACGGGAAAGCACATCCTTCGGCGTTGCACCGCCCGCGGACTGTGAGGAAACGATGAGAATACGCGGCGAGCCCTGCAAACTCTCAATAAGCCGAAGCGTTCCTTCGACATTCACGGCGTGATAAATATTCCGATCCCTCTCAAATAAAACACCCGCGCAGTGAATGACTTCATCGCAGGCTTCCACCTTCTCCCCTGTTTTCAGCGGAATAAGAGTGGAGGGAAATTCGGCAAATCCCTCTTCAGAAAATTGTCTGCGTAATTTCGCTTCATCCCTCACGGAGACAAAAATTTTCTCATACCGGCCAGTGCGCAGTGCAGTTAAGAGGAAGTTCCTCCCGACAAACCCTGTCGCTCCTGTCAAAAGCAGCTTCATCCGTCTGCGAGACGTTTTTCGTAAATGCGATAGGTCTTTGTCTGCCGGCAATGCATTGCGTGAATAGCGCGAAGAATGTCGCGATTATCCTTATCGATCCACGAGACTTCGGTCTGCCGATAGCCCCCTGCAAACCCCCGGCGCAGACACTCGCTGTAAAGCAATGCTCCAAGCCCCTTGTCGCGATGGCCGGGAAGAACGCCCAGAACAGCAAGTCTGTTTGCGAGGGGATGCCGCGTTTTGATTTTCCAGACCACTTCGAGAAACCGGAAAATGCCGGTGCGTGGTTTTGCCTTTAGCAGATACTCATTAAGGTTGGGCAGGGCCATGGAAAAGGCAACGGGCTCGCCCTCGATCTCCGCAAACGTGATGAGCCGGGGATCCGCAAAAGCTTTCAGGCCCTCGGCCGCTTCCTGAAGATCCTCAAGCGCGATGGGGTAGTAACCCTTGTTCGCATCCAGCGTCAGATTATACAGGCGGCAAATCAGCGCGATCTCGCTATCCATATTTTTGAGATCCATATCCCGAATGCGAAGTCCGGGAATGCGGCCCAGTCTACTGGTGACTTTTTCGATACGATCAGGAACTCCCTGAGCGAGATCGCAAACAAAAGCATAAAGCTCATGCCACTGTGAAAATCCCACACCCAGCACAAGAGCCTCGTAGTAGGCCGCATTGTGCGGCATAAAAATCATCGGCGGCGTATCAAAGCCCGCCGTCAGGAGTCCGCATTCATCATGAATGGAAGGATGATAGGGGCCGCGAATGGAATCGCAGCCTTCCTTCCGCAAAATTTCCTCCACCTGAGCGAAAAGTACGTTTGCGAGCTCGGTATCATTTTCCGCATCGAAAAATCCAAAGAAGCCCGTGCGATCTTTATAATGGGCATTATGCGAACGGTTGATAATTGCGGCTATGCGTCCGCAGGGCTTTCCATCCCGCCATGCGAGAAAGGGATAAATCCGACCGTGTTTGCGATGAAACGCCGACTTAGGATCAAGAATTTTTACCGTACTACCCGGGAAGGGCGGAACGTAATGGGGATCCTTTTTCTGGAGAATCTCCGGGAGTCTCTCGAAAAGGCGTCGTTCGCTCGTCGTGATGCAGGGTAAAATCGTAAACATTTTTTCGCCGGGGACCTTCGACATATACAGGATCGTTGAATGTTCCAAGCTCTTTGGCTAGGCGTTCGAAAATCTCGAGAACGCGGTCGAGATCTTTTTCCTCGTGCGTGGCCATATAGCTGGTACGCACGATTGCTTCTCCATGCCGGACGGCCGGGTAAATTGCCGGGGTGGTAAAGATACCCTCCTCGTAAAGACGCTGAGAAAATTGGAAGGCCTTGGCCTCGCTGCCAATGAGAATGGGAACAATCGGAGTCTTGGTCGTGCCGATATTGAATCCCATGCTGCGGAAGCCTTCGTGCATCTTATAGGTATTTTTCCACAGGATATCCATGCGCTCGGG
>JBDSIH010000184.1:0-4744 GCA_039918055.1 Chthoniobacterales bacterium | reverse complement strand
TGTCACCGTCGGAAAAGAAACCGCCCCTCTCGCAGAGGCTGCTCGCAAAGAGGGCTTGAAACAAGTCATCGAAATGGCCGATACGGCGGAAGCAACACAATGGCTGCAGGACTTCGCACGGCAGGATGATGTCGTTCTGGTGAAGGGAAGCCGCTCCGCAAAGATGGAAAACGTTATCGGAGGATTTAAATAACTTATGTTTTACTATCTTTACGAACTGAGCGAGTGGGCTCGGGCGCATGGCATCGACAACGACTTTTTCAAAGCGCTGAATGTTTTCCAGTATATCAGCTTTCGCGCCATTTCCGCAGGCGTCACTGCGTTTCTGCTTTGCCTGATCTTCGGAAACTACGTCATCCGTAAGCTTATCTCCCTGAAGTTCGGGCAACCCATCCGCACTAAGGAAGAAGTGCATAAATTATTTGAACTTCATGGTGCGAAAAAAGGAACGCCGACCATGGGAGGAATTCTCCTGCTTGGTGCTGTGATTATTTCAACCCTGCTATGGGCTCACCTTACTAACCCCTTCGTCTGGTTGGTAATTTTTACCACCGTTTATCTCGGAGCGCTCGGATTCGCGGATGACTGGCTCAAGGTTAAGAAAAAAAGTTCCGATGGCATCAGCAGTCGCCTGAAGTTCGGGCTGCAATGTATCCTGGCGATTATCGTCACAGCCTTTTTCTTTTTGAATCCGGAGCTTGCCGCCAAAGCCCGAGAACTTTACATCCCCTTTTCCAAGGAGCCCCTTGTCTTCCACCTCGGCATGTTGACGTTTCTTTTCATGTTCGGTTTTTATCTGCTGATCATTGTCGGTACGTCCAATGCGGTAAATCTGACAGATGGGCTGGATGGGCTGGCGACCGGCTGCACGGTTACCGTGGCAGTCTCCTATGCGGCGCTCGCCTACATCGCAGGGAACTATAAAATCGCAACCTATCTTCAGCTTCCCTTCTACCGTTTTCACGGAGAACTTATTTCCGGCGAACTTACGGTTGTCTGCATGGCACTCGCCGGCGCGGGTCTTGGATTCCTCTGGTGGAATTGCTACCCTGCGCGCGTTTTCATGGGTGATACTGGCTCTCTGGCCATCGGGGGTTTGCTTGGCGTAGTAGCGATCTGTTGCAAACAGGAATTGCTTCTCGTTGTCATTGGCGGCGTCTTCGTCATAGAGGCCCTCTCCGTCATCCTCCAGGTGTTGAGCTTTAAAACCACTGGAAAACGAATTTTGAAAATGTCCCCGATTCATCACCACTTTGAATTGAGCGGCTGGAAAGAAAGCACCGTCATCGTCCGGTTTTGGATCATGTCTATAATTTTTGCACTGATGGGGCTCGCAACTTTGAAACTTCGATAATTCATGACGTATAACGGAAAACATGCAGTCGTCCTCGGCCTTGGCCGGAGTGGCGAAGCGGCGGCTCTTCTTCTTAAGGAAGAAGGGGCGCATGTGACTGTTTGTGACAGTGCCTCCGAAAACTCAGTGCATGATAAAGCCGAAAAGATCCGCGCTCGCTCAATCACTGTCCTGACAGGATCCGAGGCGGATACTGACCCTGCCGTTTATGACGTCGCAATCCTGAGTCCCGGCATCGATCCCATAGAGCCACTTGTGCAAAATGTCATCCGCAAGGGTATTCGCGTTATTGGCGAACTGGAACTGGGCTTTGAAAAATGCGCCTGCCCCACTATCGCCATCACCGGCACGAATGGGAAGACCACGACAACGGAACTCGCCACCGAGATGCTTCAGCGCTGCGGTATACGGACCATTGCCAGCGGAAACATCGGCCTTCCTTTTGCAGAGGCTGTCCGCCATAGCAGGGAGATGGACGTCATGGTTCTTGAAACCAGCTCCTTCCAGCTCGAAGCCACCGAGGCTTTCCGTCCCCACATCGCCGTGTGGACAAATTTCAGCGCAAATCATCTTGATCGCTATCGCAGTGTTGAGGAATACCGCGATGCCAAACTGCGGATTTTCGAAAAGCAATCCGAAGACGACTACGCAGTCATCAATGCGCAGGACAATCTTCCTCCACTCCGCGCAAAAAAAATTACCTTCAGCGCACACAAGCCTGGTGCGGATTTCGAAATTCGCGGCAGTGAGATATTTTTCCGCGACAAGAAGGTGCTCGACCAGAAAAAGACAAAGCTTGCCGGTGTACATAATACGGAAAACCTGATGGCCGCACTGGGTATCGGGCATGCGCTTGGTGTGGATTTCGACAGGATGGCCAGCGCAGTTCTGGAATATACCCCTCCCGCACATCGCTGCGAATTCGTGCGCGAGCTGGATGGCGTTCGCTATATCAACGACTCCAAGGCGACGAATCTCGACTCCCTGAAGATGGCGATCCTTTCGCAGGAAGGCTCTCTCATTCTGATCGCCGGCGGGAAAGATAAGGGTTTTGAATTCGATGATGTCGCCTCACTGATCCATGATCGCGTGGAAGCCGTTGTCCTGATCGGTGAAATGAAAGACCGCATTGCCAAATCCTGGACCGGCGTTACCGCGTATTGCGAAAACTCGCTGGATGCCGCCGTTAACCGCGCGCAGGCACTCGCTGCTAATGGTTCTACGATTTTATTTTCCCCGGGCACTTCCTCGTTCGACATGTTCGCCAATTACGGCGAGCGCGGAAATCGCTTCAAAGAATACGTAATGAATCTCAAAGCCACTCAAGCCCAATAAAAAACACCATGAAACTAAAAATGCCAATGATGCCCATGCCGCGCCGCCCAAAGCCAGCACGGCCCAAAAAACTCAACGCCGTCGTGCGCGCTTCTGCCCGCACTGCGACTGATGAGGATTTCGAGGAGGATTACTCCGACTCAGAACCAAATATGAAGCTCTCTCATGCATTTATGGTAGTGCTTATACTGCATTTGGTCGCCATTGGTGCCATCGTCGCCTTTACCTCGATCAATGCTAAGAAGACAAAGATCGCGGCTATTGAAACCGCAGGGTCCGCGACAGCAGAACGCACTACCGCAGACGCTCCCGTGACAACGAAATCGGAAACATCCATTCCCCAGACCCAGCCCGTCGTGGAGAAGAGAGTGGAAGCATCGGCACCAGCGCATGCAGCGACAAAGACAATTCCAGCCAGTGGGGATGTGCATACCGTCACTTCCGGGGAATCCATGCCGAAGATCGCTGCTGCCTATGGCGTAACCACAGCAGCCCTCCAAAAGGAAAATGGCCTCTCGACTTACTCCATGATCAAGGTCGGACAAAAACTGAAGATCCCACATGCCACGAAAGCCTCAGAAGTTAAAAAGGCGCCCGCCGTTGTCACAACAGCACCGCAGACAGCAGCTGTTAAGACTGCTGCCAAAACCGAAACTCCAGGAACCTACGAAGTGAAGAAGGGCGACAATCCGTTCTCCATCGCAAAGAAGTTCAAGGTCAGCTCTGCCGAATTGCTTAAGGCTAACGGCATTGATGATCCCAAGAATCTGCAGATCGGTCAGAAGCTGAAAATTCCAAAGACGAACTGATTTTCATGCAACGTAACTGTGTCTATCTGCTGCTGCTTTCCGTTTTCGGGCTCATCGTGCTCGGAATGGTCATGCTCTTCAGCACAAGCGCCTTTGCGCGGGATAGCCATGGAAACATTTATTATTTCGTAAAGCGTCAGGGCATCTGGCTTGGGATTGGTGTTGTGGTTTGCATCCTGGCGGCCATTACGGATTATAATTTCTGGAAAAAAACGTGGGCAGTTTGGTTTGGCATTGCTGCGGTTCTTCTTGTGCTGTGCTTCGTTCCACACATTGGAATGAAGATCAATGGGTCACGGCGATGGATCAATCTCGGCATTATGAGTTTTCAACCCAGTGAGCTGGCGAAAGTGGCTTCGGTGATGTTTCTCGCGTGGTGGTATTCGCGTTATGAAAAGGAATCCGGAACCTTTTTGAGGGGTATGGTATATCCCGCAGCCATTGTGGGAATTCTGATGCTCCTGATTGTCTCGGAACAGGACCTTGGTTCCACGCTGCTCATCGGCCTGATTATGGTTGCCATCATGTTTGTCGCCGGGGGGCCCATGAAAATCCTTGCGCCGATTCTGATCGGTGGCATTGCTTCCATACTCTTTGTCGCTACGCGCATTCCCGAACGTATGGCCAGGCTGCTTGCATTTCTTTATCCTGAAAAATATTTAAAGACAGAGTTCCATCAGCAATACCAGGGATTAATTGCCTTCGGTGCAGGTGGACCGGACGGGCTTGGTCTTGGGGAAGGTCGGCAAAAAATCCATTATTTGCCCTATGCCCATACAGATTTCATTTTTCCCGTTATCGGTGAAGAGCTGGGCCTGCGCTTTACCCTTCTAATTGTTTTCGCGTTTCTCATTATTGCACTTTGCGGATGTCTGATTGCAGCCAATGCGCGAGACCGCTTTGGCTCCCTTCTGGGATTTGGAATCGTCATGCTTCTGACTGTTCAGGCCGCGATCAACATCTCCGTCACTACGGCCCTTATGCCGAACAAGGGAATGCCGCTTCCCTTTATCAGCTATGGCGGCTCCAATTTATTGCTTTGTTTATTTATGGTAGGAATTCTCATCAGTATTCACAGGCATGGAAAATTTGTGGAAAGATAAAAAATATTTGCAACTGGCGACACGAATGAAGAGGAGATTTTAAAAAATATGCGCGCAATCATTGCATGCGGAGGAACAGGAGGGCATCTCTTCCCAGGCCTGGCAGTAGCCGAGGTCATGCGGGATCGTGGGCATGAAATCCT
>JBDSIH010000183.1:0-6276 GCA_039918055.1 Chthoniobacterales bacterium | reverse complement strand
CCATTTCACTCGAAAATATCCACATGGCCTATGGAGAGCATAAAGTTTATGAGGGGCTGAATCTCACCATTGAGCGAGGCGAACGCACCGTATTGGTAGGACCCAACGGCTCCGGCAAATCTACTCTTCTCAAAATTCTTGCGGGTGTCCTCGATTTCCAAAAAGGGCAGCGCAATCTCGGCCATAACGCGAAGATCGGATATTTCAGCCAGCACCGCGCAGCAACGCTTGATGCGGCAAGAAACGTCCTCGAAGAAGTCATGGCCAGCAATGGCGAACTTCGTGAAGACGAAGCGCGCGGCATCCTTGGCTCATTTCTCTTCCGTAAAGATGAAATCTATAAAAAGACCGGCATCCTTAGCGGTGGAGAAAAGACCCGTCTGAATCTGATCAAGTTTCTCGTCGATCCCCCGAATCTTCTGCTCATGGATGAGCCGACGACGCATCTTGATATTCTTACCGTAGAATCTCTCATTCTCGCCCTTGAGCATTACGAGGGAACACTCGTGTTTATTTCCCACGATGTGCACTTCATCCGCAAACTGGCCACGAAGGTCCTGCATGTGAATGACGGCACCGTCACGCCGTATCCCGGTGGTTATGATTACTTCCTGGAGAAAACCGGTTCGCTTGGCAATGAGCGCGCGGCGCTTACTGCTAAATAGCCCTGTCAGGATTTTTCTGCACTTCGAAGTAGCTGCTAATACAACACCGATAGAATGTATTGACTACTTCCTGTCGGGATGCAGGCTGCATTCCAGCATCACCACAAGATTATCAGGATCGTGATGAGGGATGCTAACGAATGATCGCCGCAGACGAAGCGCGCGGTGTCCACCCTATCGAAAGTCACAATCTTGGTTGTGGTTTTCAAGGGCACGCCTTTTGCGGCGAGCACATCGGCATAAGCTTCCCAAACTTCAAGCTTGAGATTATTCGCGAGCCTTTGTCACTCGGCGAATGGCTGCAATGAGTTGGTCGATCATGATTGGCTTGACGAGGTGCTCCGTGAAGCCGGCATCGCTGCTGCGGCTCAGGTCTTTATCCATTCCGTAACCGCTCATTGCGATACCGGGAACAAGGTGTCGGGCACGCACCGCACGCATGATTTCGTAGCCATCTCCGTCGGGCAGGCCGAGATCGCTGACAAGCAGGTCAAACGGTTCGCGCTCTGCCGCCGCGATAGCGCTGGCTACATCCCCCGCAGGGATCACGGTAAATCCCGCCGCAAGGAGCAATCCAGCCAGCAAGCGCGCGGTATCGGCGTGGTCTTCTACCAGCAGCACCCGAATCTGTTTCAAGTCGCAGCTCTTCTCCGAAGCGGCTGAGGTCAGGTTACTTAAGGGCAAAACCGCTTGACCGGGAAGCTCGACGATGAACGTGGCCCCCTTGCCTTCTCCATCGCTCTCTGCGTGAATGGTGCCGCCGTGGAGCTCGACCAACGCGCGCGCGATCGCGAGACCCAAACCCAAGCCTCCAAATTGCCGTGTGATTTGCGGATCGCCCTGTTCGAAGGCGCTGAAGATGCGCGGAAGCATGTCGGGCGGAATGCCGATGCCACCGTCGCGCACTTGCACTGCGCAGCGATCAGGTCCCAGCCTTTTGGTGGTAACCTTAACCACGCCTTCTGCACGGCTGAATTTCACTGCATTTTTAAGAATATTCCAAAGGATCTGCTGAAGCCGGGCGGGGTCCGCGGTTATGTAGCAGACCTCCTCATCCAGATCAGTTTCCAAACGCACATTCTGTTCGACGAGTTGCGGCTGACAAATGCGACACACCTGCACCACCATCTCGTTGAGATCGACCGCTTCGCTATTCAATTCAACCTTCCCGCTGGTGATCCGGTTGAGATCCAGCAGGTCGTCGATAAGCTTGGTTTCGAGTTGTACGTTTCTCTTGATCATCATCAAGTCCTCGCGCACATCGGGCCGAAGATCGGGATCACGTTCCAGCGCGCTTACCGCCATGAGTACCGGAGTCAGCGGAGTGCGTAGCTCATGGCTGAGCACCGCTAGGAAGCGGTCCTTGCTCTCATTGGCCCTCTCGGCCGCATCCTTGGCCTCTTGCAGGGCGGCCTCGGCGCGACGGCGTTCGGTGACGTCGCTAAAGTAACAGACCACGCCATACTGACCGTCGGGCAAAGTCACTCGCTGCGTCTCCCAATCAAAGGCCTGCTCCACGCTGAGATCCTGACGTGCATGGACAAAGGGCGGTGAAACGTAGCGCTCGCCCGTGTCTAGCGTGTGCCTGAAGATGCGAGCGCATTCCCCACCGACCTCCGGCCCCCAGAGGGTCTCCATGACCTCGGAAAAATCACGGCCGATCAGAGGCTGAACAGCGCGGAAGGTGGGCAGCGCCAGTGCGTTGACTTGCTGCATGCGGAAGTCCGCACCAACCACATATACACCGAGGGGTGCCTGCGCGATCAGCGTAGCGAAAAGTCCCGCGTTCTGGCGAAGCACGTCTTCGGCCTTTTTCCGGGCAGTTATGTCGTGGAAGTAAACGGAAAGCCCTTCGCTAGAGGGATAGCAATAACAATCGAGCCACTTGTTGATCGGCTCGGGATAATATTCCTGGAGTTCGACTCGCTGACTGGTCGCCATGGCACGATAATAGCCCTCTTCGAATTTCGTCCCCTTGGCCTCAGGAAAAAGCTCCCATACGCAGCCCCCTAAGAGTTTTTCCGGCGGCATTCCGATAAGGCGCGCGGCCTGTTCATTCACATAGGTGTAGCGCCACTCCAAATCGAGCACAGCAAGACCGTCGGTAATGCTGTTCATGACCGCCTGTAAACGTTGATGAGCAAGGCGCGTCGCTTCTTCTGCACTTTTGAGTTCTTCGATGTCGGTGCAGGTGCCAAACCATTTCTGAATGTTACCCTTCGTATCGCGCTTCGGCGCGCCTCGAATCAGCCACCAGCGATAAACGCCGTCCGCCCGCCGGAGTCGGCACTCGAGCGAATACGTTTCTTCCGTCTCAACGGCGCGTTGCCACGCTGCTGTTGCCGCTGGTTTGTCATCAGGATGAAAAGGAGCAAGCCAACCGTGACCGAGACTTTGTTCCAGCGACAGCCCCGTATAGTCCACCCATCTTTGATTAAAATAGGTGTTCCAACCATCGGGTTGCGTAGCCCAGACGATCTGCGGCACCGCGTCCGCGAGGGAACGAAATTCTTCCTCACTTTCCAGCAGCGCAGCCTCAGATTTTTTTGCCTCAGAAATATCGCGGGCAATCTTTGAGCCGCCGATGATCTTACCTGTGGCATCTTTGATTGGAGAG
This sequence comes from Chthoniobacterales bacterium, assembly GCA_039918055.1. Lineage (GTDB taxonomy): Bacteria > Verrucomicrobiota > Verrucomicrobiia > Chthoniobacterales > JBDTJR01 > JBDTJR01. Next base: position 2,994 of record JBDSIH010000183.1, on the reverse strand, counting down.
ATCGTGGCGGAAATCAGAACGGTTGTTCCATCTTTGCGCACGCGCAGCGTCTCGAAGGAATTGATCTTTTCTCCTGCCGCAATCCTTCGGAGAATTTCGATCTCCTCGATCTGCCGCTCCTCGGGAATCAATCGCGCCACTGGCTGCCCAATCATTTCCGATGCGGTGTAACCGAAGATTTTTTCCGCACCGGCGTTCCAGCTCGTGACGATCCCTCTCAAATCTTTTCCAACGATTGCGTCGCTCGAAGATTCCACGATCGCGGCGAGCCTGGCTGTCGCTGCCTCCGCCTCCTTCATGATGGTAGTGTCGGTAAAGGTGATGACAACACCGGCAATGTGGTCGTCGGCGGTGCGGTAGGGCAGCGTACGGGCGAGAAAGAAACGCTCACCTGCGCAGACTTCGCGCTGCACCGGCCTGAGGCGGGCAATAGCTTGCACGGCGTCGGCTACTATCTCCGGATAATCCAGCTGAAGGCTCAGGTCTGAGAGCGGGCGTCCCAGGTCCGTGGAGATGAAATTGAAAAGGGCCTTCGCGGACGGCGTAAAACGCACGATCTGTAGATCCCGGTCTAGAAAGACGGTGGCGATGTCGGTTGCCGACATCAAATTGGTCAAGTCGCTGTTGGTTTCCGCCAATTGCTCGACCTTGCTGGTCAAAGATTGGTTTACCGCGATTAGTTCGTCGTTAACCGAGTGTAATTCCTCACGGCTTGTCTCTAACTCTTCGGTCGTGGAGCGCAGTTCCTCGTTTGTCGCCTGGAGTTCTTCGTTGCTCGCTTTCAGTTCTTCGGTGGAAGCATCGGCGTTTTCGACTGTCTCTCGCAGCTGTGCCTTCGTCGTCTGTAAGGCATTCTCCAGATAATGTGCGACTTGGTCAACCTCCACACTTCTCGTCACCCCCGGAGTCGCACCGACCGAATCATGGGCGATAAAAACGATGAGTAGATACTCTGATGCGATGTCGTCCGCGAGGCTCACCCGGATGTCCACGATGCTCTGCCCCTCACCCGCCTCAAAACTCACGCCATGCGCGGTGGCTGGCTCGCGGGACTGCACAGCGGCGTAAAGCGCGGCCTGCAGCTCAATACGTAACGTCGGATGCACCGCACGCAAAAGGTTCCTGGTTGGGTCCCCGGTAGGATATTGCAGGAACCGTCCTGCAGACTCCGAGACGTGCACAATTTCGTGATCGGCATTGACAAGGATTGAAGGTGGCGAAAATCGCTCGATGAAGCGGCTGTGCAGATCGCTCGCCGAAATCCCGGGAGTGAGCATGAGCCCCGCCCCTTTGCCCTCTGCTTCCAAGGCCATCACCTGCGCAGTTACTTGCCGAGGCAGGATCGGACGTTCGCGAGATTGGTCCTGGATTTTCAGCGCTCGCGACATCGTGCTGGCGCCTTCGGGCACGCGTAGCGGGCCGCGCGGCCCCGGCCGCTGCACATAAACCCGATGCTTTTTATCGGTGACCGCAAAGAGCACGCTCTGATCTTCAACCGTCTCCGAGTTGCCCAGAAACAGGACTCCGCCAGGACGAAGCCCGAAGTGAAAAACTTCCAATGCTCGCTTCTGCGCATCGCGATTCAGGTAAATGAGTAGATTCCGGCACGAGATGAGATCAAGCCGCGAAAATGGCGAATCCTTCAACAAATCATGGGGCGCAAAGAGCACGATCTCGCGCACCTCCCTTCGTATAGAATAACCCCGTGCCTCATGCACAAAGAATCGCCGTAGCCGCTCGTCGCTCACATCCGCCGAGATCGTCTCGGGGTAAAAGCCTTCGCGAGCACTCCGGATTACCTCGGCATCGAGATCCGTGGCGAAGACCTGAAGCTGCGGCGGCGCTTCAAGCGTGCGTGCATGTTCGCACAGAAGCATGGCAATAGAATACGCTTCCTCGCCCGTGGCACAGGCCGCCACCCAGACCCGTACGGTATCGCCTGGCCCTTTGTCTTTGAAGAGCGCCGGGATCATGCGTTCCAATGCCTCGAAGGCATCGCGGTCGCGAAAGAAATTCGTCACCGAGATAAGTAAATCCTGCAACAACGCACCTGCCTCACCGGTATGCATGCGCAGATGAATGAGGTAGCCCGGCAGATCGTCGAGCCCATTGACCTGCATTCGGCGAGCGATCCGCCGCAGGATCGTCGCGCGCTTATAGCAGGAGAAATCGCACGCTGTTTTGGTATGCAGGAAGGCGAGGATTTCCCGCAATGACGCTTCATCCTCGCTGGACGCTGGCCCCGCAATCGCGGTCGGGTGCGGCCCGTCCTCCATTGGCAGTTTCAAGCCCTCGCCGCGCTGGCGATACTCCAGAAGTCGCGCGGGTATTTCATGTACCTTCAGCACCCAATCCACCATCCCTGTCGCGATCGCCGAACGCGGCATGTCGGAATGCTCCGCTTCGTCGGGATCTTGAGCGATAGTGAGTCCGCCGCGCTCTTTGATGCGCTTAATTCCGATTGCGCCATCGCCATTGGCACCGGAAAGTACGATGGCCACCGACCGCGGCCCGTGCGTATCGGCCAGCGTGCGAAAGAAGACATCCACCGCCACTCGCTTTCCGTTCGGATTCGCGACTTCGGTCAGCCGCAGATGCCCATCTGTCGAAGAGAGATGCTTCCCAGCGGGGATGATGTAAACGCAGTTCGCCTCCACAGCAGCACCATCCGTTGCCGTAACCACTCGCATCGTCGTCGAACGCTGGAAAATCTCTGGGAGAGTACTCACGTGATCCGGTGATAGGTGGAGAATGACCACGAACGCCATCCCTGAATCCACCGGCATCGCCTTCAAGAATTCCTGAATCGCCCTGATGCTTCCCGCCGAACCGCCCAAGCCCACCAGTGGCAGCATGCCATAACCGGAAGTCGGCACCGCCTTATCTATCTTGTCGGCTCCTTCCTCTTCACCTGCGTCCGGCGCGATTAATGGCAATCCCTCGTTCACCGTCGCAGGCGCGAAGGAGGTTGGATCGGATTCTGGCACCATTGAC
>JBDSIH010000182.1:0-2085 GCA_039918055.1 Chthoniobacterales bacterium | reverse complement strand
CGCAGACCGAATTACGAGATCGATTTGTGGAATTTTTCCGGACCTGTCAGAATTTGATAGGGACAGCATCGCCTGAAAAAACCAGTGCGCGGTATCGTATTACTCTAATTCCCTGCGAAGCCGCCAGTTGGGCAAAAGTTATGACGTATCCCTTCGCCCCCGAGGGGGAAGTCGAGAAGCTTACATCCTATAACGGCTCTCTATCCAAACTCGCCCATGAATTGCTGCGTCTACAGGACGACAAAAACTCTCCAATTCCCGATGTGGTGAAGCCACGTATTCAACCCGCAGCCAAAATCATGGAACTCAAATTGCTGGAATATTTTAAAAGCTGTGCGGCTAGTTTTAAGACGGGCATCAAACCCGTGCTTGCTGCATCGCTCGAAGACAGCCTCACAAATTTGAAGGCCGCAATCGCAAAAATCCGTGAGGACAAGTTGCTGATTGATCAGGACATTTGGCCAGTCCTCTCGTATCTCGCGCTGGTGAATCGCTACGAATCCCTTGCGGAAAGTGTAGAAGCCACCGATGCCAAAGCACAGGCGCTAAGTATTGAAAATTACTGGGGCGATTATCATCTCTGACCTGCAACCAGCATCCATGTAATGGGCTGCTGGTTATCAATAATCGCTGCAGCAACCTGATGAATAGAAGGCTTTGCAGGCACGGCAATCATATCTGCAAGCGCCCCCGCTTTTAATATCCCCAACTTCCCAGTCATACCGATTGCGCGAGCGGGTTGTAGGGTGACCATCTGAATCGTCGCTTCGCAGGAAATCTGCGGATGTGCGGAGCGCAGCGTGCGCATTTCAGAAAAAAGATTCAGCTCACTATTGCTCGCCAGACTATCCGTACCGAGAGAAACAGAAACCCCTGCATCCAGAAACCTCTCCAGCGGAAATGGCGAACGATTGAAATACCGATGACAATTCGGACAATGCACCACACTGAGGACTTCACTGAGCTTATTGTCGCGAATGCGCTGGAAGTCAGCGCTGTCCATATAGTTCATATGCACGCAGATGGTATTGCGGGGGAGAACATTCTGATCGACCAGCGTAGCAAATGGAGAACCCTTTCCCGTATCATGCATAGGACGACCTAGGTTTTTCAGAAAAGTATAAAGCGTCCCCCTCCCCACCTTAAACATATCATACTCCTCCGATGTCTCCGCGAGATGCGTCGTCACCGGCATGCCATATTTCTCCGCGCAAAGCGCCGTGAGACGGTAAAGTTCCTCCGAAGCAGTGTAAGGCGCATGGGGCGATAATCCAAAGCCTCCAAGCCAGTCAGGGCGATCTTCAAAAAATGTCAGCGCACCTGCCACAAGCTCTTCCGTGACGTGGCGATTTCGGACATTTAGTAATTCAATAAACCACCAGGTGCGTAATGGCGGCGGCGGCATTTTTACCATCAACTCCGGAAAGGATTCGATGTTAAAAACGGAAGTACATCCCCATTGACGAAGCTCCGCAAAGCCTTCGGCAATAGAAGCCAAGTAATCTTCATCCGTCAGCATGCGCTTCAGGGCATTGATGCGCTCAATCCATTGCGCAAAATCCGACGACGGCAGGATCGCCCCTCTCATCGCGGTGTAATCCAGATGGCAATGTGCATTGATCAGCCCCGGCATGAGAATGACGTCTCCCAGATCCTCCACCGTACAGCCAAGTTTTTCAGAAAGCTCGGGGGCTTTCCCCACGGCAACAATGCGATCTCCGTTTACGGCGACTGCTCCGTCTTCGAACGGTTCCTCGTGAACGGGATAAACAATGCGCGCCTGGTAGATTTTCACATTTCGGAAGATTTTACTTTCTGACGAATTGCAGCGACAAGAAAATTACAGGTCTCCATACACAGGAGCGGAACATCTCCGGGCGTTGGGTGCGGTGAAAACTTATCCGGCAACAATACCGCATGGGGAACATCCGGTGCGATCTGCCACAGGATTTTGCGGAGGCAGCCCTGCTCGCTGTTGCAGGTCTTCACTATGACTTCCCTCGCCTGTTCATCGGAAGCTTTCTGAGTGACACGATACATTCCCGTTTGTCGACTCAGTGTTTCGCGTAAAGGAACAGGTGCATG
>JBDSIH010000181.1:0-1563 GCA_039918055.1 Chthoniobacterales bacterium | reverse complement strand
TGGTGCGTCCTCCCGGAAAAGATGGTGGAGCCACCAAGGCGATTTCGCGCAATCACGAGGTGCTTATTTCTGATTCTGGATTGATTACTATTGTCGGTGGAAAATGGACTACCTATCGCAAAATGGCGGAGGATACTGTCAACCATGCCATTCAGATTGGTGGTCTTGACGAGAAACCCTGCGTCACGGAAACGCTGCAGCTTCACGGTTGGCGCAGTCCGAATTCCGCAGCTCTGCCAGATTATCTTGGCGTCTATGGCTCCGATGCTGCCCAATTGCAGGAGTTAATGGCTGCCGATCCCTCAATGGCGGAACTGCTGCACCCGCAGCTCCCCTACACGAAGGCCTGTGTGGTCTGGGCGGTCGATAAGGAGGAAGCCCGCACGGTAGAAGACGTTTTGGCGCGCCGGACACGAGCCCTTTTGTTGAATGCCGCAGCCGCTCAGGAGGCCGCCTCGAAAGTGGCCTGTATTATGGCAGCCAAATTAGGCAAAGATAAGGTATGGCAAGACAGCCAGGTTGAGGAATTTTTCCAGCTCTCACAGGGTTATCTCATAAAAATCGCCTAATATTCGCGAGTTTAAAAAAGGACTGTTTCAGAGTAAATTACATTACCTTATGGCTATAAGGTATTTACGCATAAAAAGGAGATTTATGATTATTTGAACGAACATGGCAGTGGAATGTCTAATTTAATTAAGGACGTTAAATATCATCCAAGCAAGGGAGCAGGAACGAACTAGATATAGACGAACAAAAAAATTATGAGACTCAACATTCCAAAGCGTATGTCGATCGAAGATAGTGATAGTGGTTTTCAGCTGTATCTGCGGCAGATCGGTCAATACCCACTTTTAACCCCAGCGGATGAAATTAAGCTGGCCGCAAAAATCAAAAAAGGCAACAAGGCGGCCAGACTCGAGATGGTTCGCGCCAACCTGCGATTGGTCGTAAAAATCGCACGCGACTATTCCAACTTGGGGCTTCCTCTGATGGATCTTATTTCAGAAGGAAACATAGGCCTGATGAAGGCAGTGGAACGGTTTGACCCTAAAAAGGGTGGAAAGCTCAGTACCTATGCAGCGTGGTGGATTAAGCAATCCATTAAGCGGGCACTGGCAAACCAGAGTAAGACTATCCGGCTTCCCGTGCATCTTGTGGATAAGATTTCGAAAATCAGGCGTGTTTCCATGCAGATGAGTGAAGAGCTCGGGCGTGAACCCACTGACGAAGAACTGGCCGAGGAAATCGGAATGTCTTCTTCCAAGGTGACCATGCTTAAGAGTGCGGCCATCCGCCCGGCATCCCTTGATGCGCCAATCGGTGAAGACGACTCCACGGAATTTGGAGACATCGTCGGCGATGAAGGTGCGCAAAACCCTTTCGAGTTGCTTCGCGATAAAGACCTTCGCGATGAAGTGGAGGATTTGATTGCTGTTCTCGATGACCGGGAACGGAAAATCATTGAAGCCCGCTTCGGTCTCGATGGATCGAATGCGAAGACGCTCGAAGAAGTCGGCGAAAATTTCGGGGTTACTCGTGAGCGCATTCGTCAGCTGCAGA
>JBDSIH010000180.1:0-11622 GCA_039918055.1 Chthoniobacterales bacterium | reverse complement strand
GAGCAGGGCAAAGGTGGCTTGTTTGCCCTCGTGCGCGCCGAAGCAGAGGAGACCTTCCTGCGCGAGCCGCCAGATGATGTGGTAGTTGCGGGGGCCGGAGGTGGAGATGCCGTTTTTTTCGAGCACGGCGTAGAGGGCTTCGCGGGTGAGTTGCTTTCCGCCGCGCAGGGCTTTGATGAAATATTTTTCGCAGCGGGCAAAGGTGGGGATGTCGAGTTCCAGCGCGAGGTGGCGTTTCGTGCTTCCGGCAAGGATGCGCGGGGTGAGTAGAGCGCGCATCCAGTGCACATCCTGTGCCGCTACAAAGTGCAGAGTTCCCCGCATGGGCCACGTGCGGATGATGCGCTTCTCCGAAATGGCGCGGTCAATATCCGCCTCCGTCGCATTCGGCATTCGAAGCCCGATCGCCCACTTGCCGCCGCCGAAATCCTGCGCCTGCATGGCACCGAGTCCCGCGACGACCTGCTCGACGCGCTTAAATTGCGGCGCGGCAATCTGCTGGCTGCCGAGGCGGTGGATGGCGATGTCTGGTGTTTTTGTCGGCATGGTTTATCTCCAATTACTTCCGCGGTTTTTTGAGAGAGCGGGAGGAGGATTGCATTCTTTGGCGGAGGGTGCGGGGGGAGCAGCCGTTGATGCGGGTGAAGGTTTCGTAAAACCGGCTTTGTGAGCCGAAGCCGCTTTCGAATGCGACGTCGATGATTTTCATATCCGTCGTGGCGAGGAGGCGGGTGGCGTGGAAGAGGCGGTGCTGAGTGAGGTAGCCGAGAATGCTGACGCCGCAGGTGGCGCGGAATAAATTCATGGCATAGTGCGGGTGCAGGCCGGTGGGGCGCACGATTTCCGCAATGGTGAGGGGATTCACGTATTCACGCACGATGACTTCGGCCATTTTCTGCACGGCGAGGGGGGCGCGGGCGAGCTCTGAGGAGGTGCCGGACTGAAAGGTAGCGAGCGGGCGCGAGACGAGGCGGTGTATCTTGGCTTCCACTTCCAGTTGCGCGGCGTGCAGGTTGTTTTTATCTCCGCTGGCAATATCCGCACGCCACTGTATGCACGCGGCTTCATCCGTAGGTCCTTCATCGCCGAGGAAAAATAGCCCTTGCACAAGCGACTCCATGAAGGCTTCGGGAAGCTTCCATTGCAGCATCCATGCGAAAGGAATTATAAACCAATAGAAGGGCTGTGCGCTTTCGACTGCGATGACCTGGTGCGGCGCAGCGGCCCAGAAAACGGCGAAGTGATTTTTGGGAACCTTGATGATGCCCTTGCCCGTGAGGTAGGTGAGTGCGCCGGACGGAGAGAAATTAATTTCGATTTCCTGATGCTGATGCATATGCGGCATCACCTCCGGGGGGTGAAACCCGCTATGGAAGCCGATAATGCTGGAAAGATTATCGAAACGCATGCGACAGCTTAATACAGCGGATTCTGCATGCTAACAAAAAAAGAAGCGGCGCCGGAATCTCGATGTTCCCGGCGCCGCGTTCTCTGTTAAATTTACTTAAACTATTTGGTCAGGCTGACTTTTACGGGTGTAGCACTGGCGTTTTTGGTGTCTTTCCACCAGACCATTTCCGTGCAGGGCGAGGAGGTTACCTTGCCTGCGGAATACTTGAATACGATGGGGCGGATCGAGGCCTTCGTGAATAGCGCGGGGGCTTCCACTTCGAAAGTCACTTCCTGGTGGCCGTAGGCTTCGATGGCGTCCACTTTCATTTCGCCTGCCGCGCAGAACCAACCGGGAACGGTGAAGAGCTTTACTTCACCGGCAGGTAGTTTTTTGGAGGAGGGATTCCAGACCGTGGCCTTGATTTTCAGGCGCGTGCCGGGGGTGACATCCAGCATATTTGCCACACCGCGGGGTGCGCCGGTGATATCCAGCGACACGAGGGGGGCGCTGTTTGTCAGGGCGAGGAGCGATGATGCGGTATCGAAGCCGGGCATGGTGACGGATAATTTGCCGTTCTTTAAATCAAAAGGGATCTGCTTCATCTCTCGTGATCCTGCGGTGAGTGCAAATGCCATCTTCGGCGCGGCCACGGGCCAGGCGAGCGTCATGGGGAACGCGGCGAGGGGGGCTTCGTTCAGACTGGTCAGGCCGACAAATACATTGCCCTTCGTGTCCACGAGCGGTGTTTCGATTCGCATTCTCCAGCTGAGCCGCTCGGGCATATCGACTACCGAAAGGGGCTGCACCTTGCTGTAATCCAGGAATCCCTTGATGAGGTGGGTCAGGCCCGGACCTTCGCGTGCGCTATCCCACTCAAAGGCGACTGGGCCGGTCTCATAGAGCGTGCCCATCATCATGGCGATATACATGGCGTGGCCTTTGCCGTAGTCATTAACGACAATGCCGGGGAGTCTGTCATCGCTCATGGTCATGCCAATGACTTCCGCCGTCGGAGAGATCACGCCGACCTTCTTGAGATCGAATCCGGAGAGATGCCAGTTGCCAACCGCGAGGGCGACGGGGTGTTTGGAATCAAACTGATCCCACATTTCCTCGACATTTTTGAGGAGCTGGTCTGCGGCGAGTGTGCGCAGTACTTCGGGATCGATGCCGCCGCCCACGGGGGTGGTCGTCGTTGCCAGCGCATGTTGTGCGGTGGCTTTATCCATTGCCTTGCCGGTAAAGGCGGGGCGGATTCCGAATACATCCAGCAGAGTCGTCTGCGTGTAGTCGTACTCATTAAACCCGCCGGGCCACTGATCTCCGGCAATGCACCCGCCATCCTTCACCCACTGGGCGAGCTTGGTGGCTGCGCCTCCGGGGACATGGGCGACGCCCACGAGAAATACGGCGCTTACATCCTTGAGTTCGCCGGCTTCGATCTGTTTCGGCGTGATCCAGCGCACGGGATAGCCCAGGCCGCGCAGGATGGCATAAATACGGTACGGACTGTCAAAGGCGGAGCTGTAAACACCCATGGTGGTTTGTTTCAGCGAGAGATCCATGCGGCTGTAATAGAGCGCGATGGGTTTTACAAAAGCCGCAGGCTTGGCCGGGCCGAGGATGCGCTCCAGGCGGTGGATTTCCTGGTTGGAATCCGCGATGGGGCCGAGCTTATCCCGGGGCGTATCGTCGGAATGCACCAGCGCCCACATGTAATACATCCAGAGACCAGGGCTTTCCTGAAACTGCCAGGTTGCCACGCCCTTGGTTCCCTTGCTCAGCATCGCCCAGTAGGTTTGCGCCATGTTGCGCGGGTCCTGGCTGTGGACGTTGAATTCGTTATTTACGAATTTCCTGCCATTGGTGAGGCTCAGGAGAAAATCGATATCGCACCCGGCAAAGCTGTCTGCCGTGCTGTAGGCATCCATGCCGAAGTGGCCTTCGTTTGCGAAACCAACATTGATGAGGTCTTCAAAATCCATCGGGCCGCCGGAGGTAAAGGTCGGGGAGTTGATGGTGAGGCAGCTCGACTGGCTGGTGGGCAGCAGTTTGCGACCGGGGTTATTCCGCAACAGCGTGGCGTTGGCGGCAATGTTCTCCACATATTTCAAACCCGAAAATTCGCGGAAGGCAAACCACGCGGCTTTGTTTTCTTTGCTATTTTCCTCCGGCATGAGGGGTAGGGGGATTTCATCGAAGCTCTTATACTGCGTGCGCCAGAGGGTATTGAGCTTATCGATCGTGGTGAACCGGGTGGCGAGCCACGCGTGGAAGGCCTTCGTGGCGTCTGGACCGTAGTCAAAGCTGCCGCTTGATTCACTGCTGATCATGATGTTTTTGGCATCCGGGTCCTGGATGAAATCGGGAAGGCGTCGGGTCATTTCCGCCCGTGCGGCTTCTGCGAAGGGCGCGTAGGAAAGGCTGAAATACGCCGTACTTACTTTTCCATCTGCTGAGACGAAGCGGCCCGTGGGTGAGGGGATTTCCTTGGCCATTTTTCCCCGTGCGATGTAAGTGCCATCCACGTGCACTTCCGTATCGACGCCGTATTTGGAATTTCCATTTGTCCAGCCGTGGTCAGAGTTGCTCCCCATTTGCACCGCCCAGGCATAGTCCCGATAGGTTGGCATCTGGTTAACTAGCGAAAATACAAATTTCTCATCCTGGGTTATATCGCTCGGGGAGAAAAACGAGGTGTGTGGGGTAAGCACGGGAGCGAGCTGCATGCCGGCCGGTGGGGTTTGCGCCTGTAGCGCTCCGCCATCGGCACCGAGCTTGGCGATTTCGGCTTTATCCACTTTGGCGGGATCAAAGGATTTGTCGTCGCTGATAACGACGCAATCAATGCCGAGTTTACCATTCGTTTGCCCCATCGTGGGGCCAAAAGAAATCGTTCCCTCCATGGGAGTCTCGAAGGTTACGTCAAATGAAGTCCACACAAAGTCCGGCTTTGCCGTAACGGGCGTGGGAGCGGGAGTTGGGGATGGCACCTCACCTTGCAGGATGGGTTTTGCGGTTGCGATTCTGCTGGTGAGTTTGAAGTCCACATTGTGAAAGTCCACGGCCTGCCCCAGCTGATTGCGGAAGAGAACGAAGAAACTCGTGTAAGCCCCCTCGATGTGGTAATGCCGCACCCACACCCGGTAGGTTCCCGCCTTGGGAATTATTACGGGAATCGGATGCGTCTCGCCCTCGGCCGTGCCGCTTAGAATTTCGCCCTCAATGGCATCGGGTTCTTTCGTGACCGTCCAGGTGCGCACGGGAGGCTCGCCTGGGAGGATCTTGTTAATGCCTCCGGGGCCCGCCTTGGCGGCTCCGATCTTCCAGGTGGCGGCGGACATTTTGCCGACTCCAAGCCCGAAAAGACAGATCAGGACGGTGAAAATTTTCAGGGCAGTGCTTGTGGGCGTGTTTTTCATAAATGGTAGCTTCTCCGTGGGGAGGGGTTTAAAGGACGGTTCGTTTAAAATAGGGGAGTCCGATTCGCAATTCAGTATAGCGGAAAATATAGGAATTCATCCGGTATATTGAGCAATACTTCCCAGATTCACAGATTTTGTAAAGATGGCATTGGGCGCGTTTTCGGAAGTTCGTGGTTCCTAAAAGGGGCGATTCGCAGAAAGTTTGCCGATGAAATACCTCCTGCTCGTCACCCTTCTGCTTGTGGCGGTGGATGTGCGGGCCGAGCGGCCCATTAATGAGATTCTGATGTATGGTGACTAGCAGGTGCCGCAGGCCGTAGAGGATAAAGCCGCTTATGCATTATCAAGAAAAGGAGACTGAGACTAAAGATTACTAATGCTGTGGTAGTTGGTTCTGGGATTGTAACGTAGCCTAAGTCCCTCATGACTCCAAATTCGACAGGAGACCAAGAAGCTCTTACTCCCATAGCTATATTTGGATCCATTACCAAAGGACTGCCATCAAATGCAGTATCATAAGCAAAGTGGGAGTTATCTGCCAGTAGTGGGATAGATCCTCCATATGCTGCAACCCCCTCTGTACCAATATACAAATGATTAACTTCATCAATATTGGCCAACCAAGCTTTTGTAGTTGAAGTTCCTATTCCAAATACGTGCCCTATTTCGTGAATTGCTACAGAGTAAAGATCATATGCGTTACTTGGTATTTCATTTGGCAATCCGGAATACCAATTTGAGGTACTATTGATGGTGATTACCCCATTAAATGGCATAAATGTATCCGCAGTATTAAAACTTTGTAGTTTTTCGATCCAGGCCTGAGTGCCAGACGCATTCAAACCAAGGTTTCCTCCTAAGCCCAATTCCGAAGCTCCAAGATCTCGTGCACCCACATAAATAGTAAGCTGCCCAGGAAGAACAGTAGGATTGGAGATTGTGGTATTAGCTGTGGTCGTAGGGTTTGTAAATTGCCAACTCCAAGAGTTTCCTCCGCCTGGTTTTAGCTCTTGGGAAGCGATACTGTAATTTGAAAAAGTATCTCCGGCTGCCTGCAGTACTGCTTTGCGTTCAGTTGTAAAGAAACCAGAAGAATCATATGTATAATCCCAAATGATGGAAACAGCAGGGCTAGCTTGGACAGTTAAGAGTAGACTGATAACTAGCAAATTAAATTTTCTCATAGGTTTATTTAGTAATTTGGTAGTAGGTGATTCTGATTAATGCTTCTCTTGCAGTTAAATTTTCAAGCTCGTGTGAGGTTTCCGCCTCAAAGTTTTCAAAATTGTTTGTTAGAATATTCCAAAGCATTTTTGAGGGGAACATATACATATTTATTATACTCCGTTTTTTGGAGTAACACGGAACTTAAGACGACTCGCACCGCTACGTAATTTAAGAGCTTTGCGGATGGAAACCGGAATTGCGACCTGATTTTGCGAAGCCAGTTTCGCTTCCGCTTCAAGTATCATAGCCATACTGCAAGGCAATGAAAAATCCATTACTTCTGCAAGGGGTAATCTTTTGTTTTATCCTGCTGTTTCGGTTTACCGCCAGCGGGAAGTATAACGGTGCGGCGGCGGAAATTAGCACCGGATTTTCACGTCCCGATAATGATGAACCCGTGATAACGGTAACCCTGAGTCAGGGGGGGGCAGGGTTACCGTTATAGAGAATCCTTCACCTATTCGCTCGAAAAGACGAAGTTTCGTCTGCACCGCCCGTGACGGCGGCAGAAAGGCTGCGATTCGCTTGAATGCGTTTTGGAAAATCCATACTCTTTCACGAAGTCATGCCTATCCGCGCGCTGCTTTTGCTGATCCTGCTGGGGAGCACTTCGCTCTTTGCGCAGATGGATAAAATTCCAGAGAAATATCAGATCAATGGCTATCAGGAGTTCGGAAATCTTTCCGTGCCGGAGGCGACAAAGAAAGTACAGGCGCTGGCCAGAAAAGATTATAAACGCGGCATCTACAGAATTTTTATTACAGGAATGCCCTTTTCGCCGGACATGGCACAGGAATATCTGCAAACGAAATATTCCGTCTATACTATCGCCCTTTCGGGATGTGATATGACGGAATCCATTCTCGGGGCGAGAAACGGCTATAATGAAATCATGAAGCCGCTCTTAATAAAGAGGTTCGGGAGGGATATTTTTGCGGAGGCGAAACAACAGGAGGAGAAAGCAAAGCCATGAATCAATATCTTATGATTAATCACGGAGTGGGGACTCCTGCGAAGTGGGCGGAGTATTTCGAGATGCTTCAAGCGGGCGGGCACGTGATTGGCGGTTCGTCGCTGGATGAGAATGCGGCGCTGTCCCTGAAGGGAAATGTTTTCGCGGATGCAATATCCAAAACAATTACGGGCTACATTGTCATAAAGGCTGCGGATCTTAAGACGGCAAAGCGGATCATGGCGCAGAGTCCGATCCATCAGGCCGGGGGGACGGTGGAGTTGTTCCCGCTTGTGGAAAGCTGAGTTTATGGCGCAGGTAAAAATTTACGGACTGCGGTCGCATCTGGAGCCGATTCGGGAGGCGCTATCGGATGTCATTCATTCCTGCGTGGTGGAGGCGCTGCAATACCCCGCGAACAAACGCGCGCATCGCTTCATCCTGCTGGGCGAGGGGGATTTCTTTTACCCCGAGGGGCGCACGGATAAATACACAATTGTCGAATTCAGCATGATCGAGGGCCGCACCGTGGAGACGAAGAAAAAGCTCATCCGCCTGCTCTTTGAGCGAATCTCCCAAACGCTCGGCATCACGACACAGGATTTGGAATTTACGATTTCCGAAACTCCCGCCCATAACTGGGGCTTCCGCGGCCTGCCCGGCGATGAGCATACGCTGGATTACAAAATCGAGGTGTAATAAGGACAACTTAATGGAAAATACAATAGAAAGCTCCTTCATGAAATATATCGCCATTGCAATACTCCTCCTTGTGGCTGTGGGTGCTCGCGCCGAGCAGGAATCGAATGAGCTTCCCATGTATGGCGGCACGCATGATCCGCAGGTCGCGCAAAATAAGGAATCCAGCCAGGAGGTGGCGAAGCTTGGGTGGAAATATTTTTACGCCGGCGATCTCAGCACGGCGATGAAACGCTTCAACCAGGCGTGGATGTTTGACCGCAGTAATCCAGGTGCGTATTGGGGATTTGGCCTTATCATGGGACGCCGTGGTGTGGATGGGGACTCTGAAAAGGATATTAGGGAATCCATTCGTTTTCTCAAAATGGCGCACGATCTCTCGCCTAAAAATGGCCGTATCCTCGGCGACATGGCATTTTCCTACACGGTACTCGGGCAATACCTGAAAACCCAAAGCAGGGATGCCGCTGACTCTTTTTCCGAAGCGGAACGTCTCTTCAAGGAAGCGTATGCGCTGGACTCCGGGTATCCACCGATAATCGCCAACTGGTCGGTGCTAAAATTTTACACGGGCGATTACCCTGCCGCCAAAAAATTGCTCAGTGACGCGAAGGCTAAGGGATACAAGCCTGATCCCGCCTTTGAAAAGGAGCTGGCGGAAAAGCTGAAGTGATTATGAATAAAACAAAGCATCGATTTCTTCCTTTCCTGCTTCTCTTCTTTGTTTTGCTTCAGAATTCCGAAGCGAGAGTGGTTTCGAGTATGAGCTATGAAGAGCTAACCAAAAAGGCAGACGTCATTGTCATTATAGAACCGATCAAAAATGAGAGCTGTTCGGACAAGTATACTGGCCAGCTTTATGGACATGCCTCGGGTGATTTCGCGGGCATCAATACCACTTTCAAGGTTTATGCGGTGTTGAAGTCGCTGGTCAAGGTCGAGGAGCCGTTTGTCGTGCTTCATTTCATTTCCAAAAAGGTGATTCCGTATAATGGTCCAAACTTCGCCCGCTTTTTCCCGGGGCCTCTGCAGTTTGAAAAGAAAGTCCTTAAGGGTAAAAATGAAATTGGCGGAATCACCTCCTACCAGGAAGCGCCGATGTGGATTGCCTTCCTGAAAAAACGGGACGACGGAAGGTATGAACCAATCACGGAGCCTTATGACTCCGCATATTCCTTTAAGGAGCTTCACGAGCCCTCGTTTTTCGTAATCCCTTAATAATATGCCGATTCGAATACTACTTTTTTTGTTCTCGCTCGTGTCACTTCAAAATGCGGAGGCGCGGGGTGTTCATGTATTGACCTATGAAGAGCTTTTCGCCATGGCCGATGTCGTGGTGATCATAGAGCCGATTTCCACGGAGAAGACGGCGGATAAGTATCCCGACGATTCCCATTTGCCCGAATCCAGCAGTTTTATTAGCTACAATACGACTTTCAAGGTGCTGGGGGCTTTGAAGGGTGCGGTCAATACGGAGAAGCCTTTTGTGGTGCTTTATTTTAATTATCCGGAAAATACGGCCAGAGCAAATGGCGCGGATTTCATCAGCTTTGCATTGGAGCCGATCCAGTTCAGCGGGATAATCAAACGAAATGAAAATGATGCAGGGGAGGCGATAGGCTCCCTTTTTGGAGGTAAACCGAGGTGGCTGGCATTTCTGAAAAAACGGGATGGTGGGCGCTATGAAAGTGTGTCCGACCCCTATGATGCGGCGATGTCTTTTCAGGAAATTCATCACCCATTTATTTATAAGCTTGGGCATTAGGAGTGAGAAGGGATAATCTTCAGGCAGTCACAGCCCGCCCATGATTACAATTGCAAGCTTCAGCAAACCCGAGGAGGCGCATATGTTGCGGCTTCGTCTGGAGGCGGGTGGAGTCCCTGCTTACATTCAGGATGAGAATATGGTGCAGATGGACTGGCTGTATTCGAATGCCATCGGCGGTGTGCGCGTTCAGATTTCCGAAGAGGATATAGACAACGCAAAGGAGATACTCGCGATGGAGCCGATGAAGGATATGGAGGCGGCTATGCCGGTGTGTCCGGCCTGCGCATCGCACAATACGGCGCCGGATCAGTTTCCTCGCCGGCTTTCTTTTCTTTTTATCCTGCTGTTTCGGTTTCCGTTCCTGTTTTCAAAGACGCGCTGGAAATGCGCCGACTGCGGACAGGTATGGAACGTGCGCAATGCGGAAGATTGATGCAGTCCCTTGGATGACGAGAATGCATTTTCCCGGTTGAAGGGATTGCGGGGTCTGGATAAGTTGCCGCGTAGCTTTACCTCTTAAAAAAATACTATGGCAGACAATATTCCCGATACTTCGAATCCTCCGAATACTCAGACCATTCTTGATGCGGTAAAAAAGGCAAGTGCGCAATGGCAGGCGGCCTTCAATGCGGGCGATGCCGTGGGCTGCGCGGCGGTCTATGAGGCCGGCGCGGTCATGAATGCGAAGCCGCTTGGCACCTTTACCGGAACGGGCCAGATTCTCGGTTTCTGGACGCAACTCATCGCTGAGGGATATACGAGCGCGGCATACAGCGATCTCAAGATTGAAGCGAAGGATGAGACCACGGCGGTTCTCACTGCAGAGTGGGAGATGAATAATGCGAGTGGCGTGATTCACAGGGAACTTTGGATTTTGCAGCCCGATGGCACGGCGAAACTGCGCGAGGCAGATTTTGAAGTCACGGGCTGACCGTGCCGCGCGGCATTTGTTACGAAAATTTTACGTTTAGTTCGCAATTGTTTAATTCGCCCTTCCTGAGCAGTATGCCTGCACGGATGGCAACAAGTAAGCGGCATAAACCTTACAAAGTTCATAAAGTTCCCGGGAAGGGATCTAGTCTGGATATGCCTTCCCTGGCAAATGTCATCATGGAGTTACTGGTGGCGAATATGCTTTTGCAGGCCACGTTGATTTTTGTGGCGGAGGGCACGCTGGTGATCATCGTCAATGTGGTGGCTACGCTCATTCAGGCTTTCATTTTTATCATGCTGGCGCTGCGTGCGCGCTCTGGCTGGACGATGGCACGGCTGTATTCCCTTGCGGCGATATTTCTCACGGTATTTTATTTTGCGCTGTCGATTCAGGACCAGGACAAGCAGCTGATTTTTTGCGTGGCGATGTCCGCCTCCGTAGTGTGCAGTCTTTTGATCTTTTTCATTCTGAGTAATACGGATGTGCGCCGCTGGTTTCGCAAGAGCAGGGGGCGGGCGTAGCGGTGATGTTTTCCTGGTTAAGGAAAATTCTCAGCAGGTCCGCTCCTCCGGCCAAACACCGTCGGAGTCGGCGGAAATTGCGCGAGAAACTTCATCTGGATGATGCACATACATTGCCGATCCTTCCCCGCCAGCTCGCGCAGCCGCGTGCGCCGCAGCCCGAGGATGATCCACACAAGACTTTTTCTGAGATGCGCAAACAGGTGCTGCGGGGCACGTCCACGAAGTTTGATCTCCCGGCGCCTGTCACCGCCACGGAACCGTGGGGAGTGATGATGGAGACGACGTTTCAGGCGGGCTCGCTTACGCTCATCGCACTTTCCGATGGCACGGCGAGCATTTACCTCAGTAGCGGTGAAGGCTCGATTGGCGGCGGGCAGCACGAAAGTATACGCAATGCGGCGCAGCGTCTCGTTGCGCTGGGTGCTTCCTTCCAGCCGGGGGCAACGCGGATGCGGATGTTTACCCTGCCGATGAATGGACAGGCGATATTTTACCTTCTTACGGATTCAGGCGTCTTTGGCGCGAAGGCTCTGGAAGATGATTTTACAGAGCGTCGCCATCCGTGGTCGGCGCTTTACTTTGCCGCCCATGAAATCATCACGCAGTATCACCACCTCGAAAAGCAGAACCGGAATTTATAAAATGAAACTCCTCCCATGGAAGCTCGCCATTTGCAGCATCACTTTACTCGCCGCATCCT
>JBDSIH010000179.1:0-2863 GCA_039918055.1 Chthoniobacterales bacterium | reverse complement strand
GAACTTGTATTGCTCAAAATCAATCGTGATACCGTGGTAGCGACATCGACATTTAACGTCAAGGCACTGGAACCACTATGACCGACCGTCGTGACATAGCCAACCGTGCTCGTATCATTAGGAACCGTGGCAGGTGTCCAATTTAAGGAATTTGACCATAAATTTGTGTTACCAAAATCGCTGCCGCTATACGTGGCAGTCACTCCGTTAATGGCAGCCATCGTGTATGGCATCGCTACAAACAGAAAGAGACAGGATAAAATAATGCCATATTTACCAGAGCACGTGACGGGGAGTCGGTTATTCATAAGGTAAATCTACACTCTAAGCAAAAATCCGTCTACGGACGATTGCCGCAAAATCGTATGATTTTGCCGCATATTTTCTGTATTTTTGTTGCAGACCACTAACCGCGTTTTTTATAGGCTGCCTCCATGCAAAAACGCCCCCGCATTTATATTTTGCTAAGCTATGCCAGCTTCGACCGTTACGTTCATCGGGGAATTGTCGCTTATTTTGCCGAGCATGCTCCGGAAATGGAAGTCCATATCGAACTGGATTATCCGGCTAATCTGCCGAGCGTCAGCAAGGGAATCATTACCCGGGTGGTGGAGGCCAAAGAGGTGGCGCTTCTTCGCTCGTATGACATTCCTGTTGTCAATATTTCGAGCATCCTTGAGTCTCCCGGATTTCCTTCCGTGATGATGGATAATGTTTTGCTCGGCCGTCTCGCTGCGGAGCATTTTCTTTCCCGTCGGTTCCATCACTTCGCGTATTATGGCAAACATACCTCTCATGCCTCGCTGATTAATAGCCGCAACTTTAAACAAGTGATCGAAGACGCCGGACTTCAATGCTCTACGCTTTTTCATGCCTGGGGTTCTATCTATACGATTGATTCCCTCCAGCGGAATGCGCTGCGAAACTGGATCGCTAGTCTGCCAAAACCGATCGGTATTTTCTGTGCCTCTGATCGCTATGCCTGGGAGATATCCAAAATATGCGAAGGCCTCGATCTGACGGTGGGGCGGGATGTCGGCATTCTCGGCAATGGAAATGAGGAATTTTTCTGCATGACCCAGCATCCTCCCCTCAGCAGCATTGATACGCATCCCGAGCGCATCGGCAGTGAAGCTGCCGCATTATTGCTCCGGCTGATCAATGGTGAGCCTGCGCCCGCCGCCCCGCTTTTAATTCCTTCCACCGTTATTGCCCGCGGCTCTTCGGACGTTTTTATCACGGATGATCCGCATGTAACGCTAAGCATTAAATTCATCCGGGAAAATATTCACCAGCACCTTCCCGTCCAGGTGGTGGTCGATCACGCCCATGTATCCCGCGACTCTCTGGAAAGACGCTTCCGCAAGCATCTTGGCTATACCATTTTGGAAACCATTCATCTCCTGAAAGTCGATCACCTCAAGCATCTCCTGACCTCCACTTCAAAAGACATGAGCGAAATTGCCTGTGACGCCGGTTTCGCAACGGCTCCCTATATGGCTACACTCTTTCGCGAAAAAGTTGGCATGACTCCCAGTGAATATCGGCACCGCTTTCACGGAAACAGGCCAGCCCTCAAAACCTGATTGATATTCTCATGGCGCATGTGACTCCCGCTGCCCGAACGCATTCCGCGAATGAAAACTTCCTCCAGAAGAATCAAGCGCTGCGTTAAAACGGTTCGTCTAACCTGTTAGTAGACAGCGCGTCCGCCGCTGAGATCAAAGGTAAATCCCGTCGTAAAACTGTTACCCTCGGAAACGATAAAAGCCGCCATGGTTGCAAACTCATCGAGCGTTCCGCAACGCTTCATGGGTATTTTACTGGTCATGTAATTTACCTGCTCACTCGGCATCTTGTTTACCAGTTCGGTCTGAATAACTGCCGGTGCAATTGCGTTTACGGTTATACCGGTTTCCGCATACTCCTTGCCCATCGCTTTTGTCATCCCGATCACTGCTGCTTTGGAAGTGGAGTACGCCACCATCCCGGCATTTCCCTCTTTACCGGCAATGGAAGCAACGTTGAGAATCCTTCCGTAGTTTTGCTTAAGCATCAAAGGAAGGACAGCCTGACAACATAGGAACGTTGCACGGACATTCAATTCGCAGACACGGTCAAAATCCGCAATCTTAACGTCATGGCTTTGTACATTGGTCTGTCCCGTGATTCCGGCGCTATTGATTAAAATATCAATCGAACCAAATTCCGCGACGATAGCATCGATAGCGGTCTGGATTTTATGCGTATCCGTTATGTCGACCTCGTATATCCGACAGTTCTCGCCCAGCAGTGTTTTTGCTGCTGCGAGGCGGCCCGCATCGATGTCAAAAACACATACGAATGCACCGGACTCCAACAGTTTTTTACTGGCGGCCCGGCCTAGCCCATCCGCGCCACCCGTCACAACGGCTACTTTACCACGATGGGAATCGCTGATATTTTTACTCATATTTTCCATGTTTGGTAAACGGCTGTATGAAGCAGATCGAAGAGACGGTCTACCTCCTGGCGTAATGGTTCGTCTAATTTGAATCCCACGGGACCTCTGAGCTGGCCTGACGGAAAGATGCCCTGCTTAACCAGGAGATACTTCTCAATGCAAAGAAATGCATCGAGGGTTGGCATCAGCGAGATCAGGCTGCAAAGAAGCGCGTGAAAAGCATTCGTTCGTTCTGTGTCCCCGCTCTCCAGCGCCTTCCATAGCGCGACATGCACCCAGGGAAGATCCGCTGCGGGCATCGAACCCTGAATCCCACGTCGATAGGTATCGACCAATGTGAGCCCGCCCGTTCCTTCGAAGATGATCGCAGTAGAACCTACCAACGCCCGTAAGCGGCTGAGGTTTTGGCCGATTGGCTGG
>JBDSIH010000178.1:0-20402 GCA_039918055.1 Chthoniobacterales bacterium | reverse complement strand
TAAAGGCGGAGGAATCCGAACCCGCGGCTCCAGAGGAAAAGGCAGCTTCGAAAACGCTTTTTCGCAAAAGCATGGGTGCGGATGCCGTTCTTTTTAGAAAAAATAAAGGCGACGATTCAGATTCTTCCGCATCATCCGCGCAACAGGAAAGCCCTGTTTCTGAAACTGAAATATCCTCCGAAGCTTCTGCCGAGGACGAAGCGGATGATTCCACTCCGCGCATGGATCTTACCCAACGCATATCTGCACGGTTATTTCTTGCGGTCGCGACAGGCATTCTGCTTCTTTTTGGTTTTCTCATCGGCCGTTGCTCCGCGCCACACAATAACGTGGCTTTTTCTGCCGAGGGAAAAAAACCGATCGCCCATGTGGAATGGGTTGAAAAATTTCGCGATGCCCTCCTTGCTCTTAAGCAGGGCAATACCACCAAAGCAGGAACGATTGCTGCGGAATTAGCGGCATTAAAGCAATCCGATACCTACTACCCTGCCGGCTGGATTTATACGCAGCTTAAAGATTCGGATAATGCCATGGCGAATCTTGATAAAGTCGCCCCGCAGAATATCCACGCCAGTGATGCCGCAATTTTGCAGGGTATTCTGGCTTTAAAAACTTCCGGACGTTCGACAATGCTGCCCAAAGCTCATAACGCCGAGGCGTTTTTCCAGAAAGCCATCAGCATTGATCCGCTTAATGTAGAAGCGCATGTGCTTTACGGCGCCTTTTTGCGCGCTCAGGGCCGCAATCAGTCTGCCGTAGATCAGCTTAAGGATGCGACGCTCTACTCACGATCTGCTGACAGCGCATTTGTTTATCAGATTCTTCTCCGACTGGCGGAAAATGATCTCGATGGCCCTGCTGTCGAAGCACCAAAAAACCCGGATACAGCAGATCAGATAGTTGCGGCTGTGAATATATGGAGAAAAGGTGGGAAAGAGGAATCCGTAACGCTATTGAAAAACACCTTACATTCTCTTCCTGCGTCTGTGCAGCGCACGCTTGTGCAGGATCCCGCATTCAGGGAATTGCCGGGCGCGGCTGCTTCTACAACGCCGGTAAGCACTCCGACTCCCACGCCGGCTCCGGTGCAAAATCAGAAGGAGACTCCTGCAGGCAATCCCCGAAAGTAGCGTCGGCGCGTTTTAAAATTCCCGAATCTTTTCCGCGACATATTCGACCTGTCGCTCCTCAAGTTCCGGGTAAACAGGAATGCTTAATGCTTCGCCAGCCAGTTGGGAAGCAATGGGGAAATCCTCGGGTTTGCATCCCAGGTAGCGGAAGCATTCCTGCTGATGCATGGGCACTGGGTAGTAAATTTCGCTGCCGATCTCGTGCGTTGCGAGGAACTCACGCAGGGCATCGCGTTTTCCATTTTTCACCCGAAGCGTAAACTGATTCCATATATGGTGGTTGCCGGATGATGTGGTTGGCAAAATAACGCTCCCGACTTCCGCCAGCAACTTTTTGTAAAGCTCCGCATTCTTTGCCCGCTTTGCACAGTAAGCATCCAGATGAGGCAGTTTAACGCGTAATAACGCGGACTGTAGCGCATCGATACGAAAGTTCCCGCCAATCATCGAGTGGTAATACTTGGGATGCATGCCGTGATTACGCAGGCGGATCGCCTTTTCGGCCAGCGCATCGTCATTGGTCACGAGTAATCCCGCGTCGCCAAAGCCACCGAGATTTTTTGAGGGAAAAAAACTGTATGTTCCGAAACATCCCATGGTTCCCACCGCCTTGTCGTGATAGTGCGCACCCAATGTCTGCGCCGCGTCTTCAATCACAGGAAGATTGTGCCTTTTGGCAATTTCCTGGATCTCATTCATGGCGGCTGCCTGGCCGAAAAGATGGACTGCCAGGATAGCTTTGGTTTTCGCCGTAATTTTTTCCTCAAGCTTTAGCGGATCGAGGTTGAAGGTATCTTCGCGAGAATCGACAAATACGGGCGTTGCGCCTGTGCGTGCGATACACCCTGCCGATGCAAAAAAAGTGTAAGTCGGACAAATAACTTCATCCCCGGCCCCTATTTCCAGAGCCATAAAGGCGACGAGCAGCGCGTCCGTGCCCGAGGATAGCCCAATGGCATGTTTCGCGCCGGTGTATAAAGCGACTTCCCGTTCAAAGCCTTCTACTTCCTCACCAAGAATAAATTTGCCGGACTGGAAGACGCGCTGAAAGGCCTGCGTAAATGCGGGCTCAAGCGCGGCATTCTGCGTTTTGATATCAAGAAGTGGAACTTGCATGCGAAACAGACAGAATTAACAAGATTTACAGAATGGAAAAGTCTTTGTTACTTCGCCATCGTATTCCCCAAAGAAAAAGGCCGGTTTTCACCGGCCTTTTTAGTCTTAAAATTAAGAGTCTTACGTTTAGCGAGAGTACAACTCGACGACGAGCTGCTCGTTAACCACAGGGTTAATCTCATCGCGGGTCGGAAGACGAAGAACTTCACCGCTGAAGTTTTCTTTGTCTGCGGAAAGCCAGTCAGGAACAGCAACGATTTGCGTCTGTTCCAGGCTCTTCGCGGCCAATCTGCGGGTAGATGGTTTTTCCTTAATGGTTACTTTATCGCCAACGCGCAGATTCGCGGAGGAGATATCGGTCTTGCGACCGTTCAGGAGAACATGTCCGTGAGCAACCAGCTGACGGGCACCGCTACGGGTCTTTGCAAATCCGAGACGGTAAACAACGTTATCAAGGCGGGTCTCAAGCAACTGAAGCAAAAGTTCACCGGTGATACCACGCTTCGAGGAAGCGAGTTGGAAGTAGCGGCGGAACTGGCGTTCCAGCACACCGTACTGGTGACGGAGCTTCTGCTTTTCAGCAAGTGCCAGCGCGTAGTCTGACATCTTGCGGCGTGAGCCCTTTTGCCCGTGCATTCCCGGGGGATAATTTCTGCGCTCAAACGCTTTCGCGGAGCCGAGAATCAATACGCCATAACGACGGCTGATTTTTGTTTTAGGTCCTGTATTTCTGGCCATGGAATTAAAAAATTAAGTGTTCTGAAAAGTGTCGATCAAACGCGACGTTGTTTTGGAGGGCGGCATCCATTATGAGGCACAGGAGTGACATCGCGGATAACCGTGATTTCAAGTCCGATGGCCTGCATGGCGCGCACAGCGGATTCACGTCCGGCACCGGGGCCTTTGACGCGGACTTCCACTTCGCGGAGACCATGTCCCATTGCCTGGCGGCATGCATCCTGCGCAACCAACTGGGCTGCATAGGCGGTGCTTTTACGGGAACCTTTGAATCCGACTTTGCCGGCACTGGACCATCCGAGCAAATTGCCGCGCTGGTCGGTGATGCTGACGATCGTGTTGTTGAAGCTCGCCTGAACGTGCGCAACACCAGTCGTAATATTTTTGCTGCCTTTGGCTTTGACGATCTTCGGCTTTTCGAGCGGATCATCCAGGGACAAACTTGGCGTGGGAACAGAAGCTACTGCTGCTGTCTCGCCTTTTTTGCCTTTTGCCTTTGCGGTCTTTGGCTTGGCTTCGCCGGCGACTTTCGCTTTTTTCTCGGCGGCTGGCTTCACTTCCGTTGCTTCCGCTTTTACTTCGGTTGCTTCCGCTTTTACTTCGGTTTCACCCTCAGCCGGTACGGCCTCTACAGCTTTAGGAGCTTCTGCTTTCGGCTCCTCTGCGTTTGGGGTTTCGGGTTCTTTTTCCTCTGACATAATAATTCCTCTAACTGACTACTTTAAACTTTTCCTGTCTTAGCGTCTTTATTGCGCTGCACACCAACTGTCTTGCGCGGTCCCTTGCGGGTGCGTGCATTCGTGGAAGTGCGTTGACCGCGTACGGGCATTCCACGGCGATGGCGGATTCCGCGATAGCAGTTGATTGCCTGAAGACGTTTTAAATTTCCCTGAATCTCACGGCGAAGATCGCCTTCGATGAGAGTCTTGCTCGAAGTAATGGCATGCACGATTTGACCGAGCTGCTCGGTGGACAAATCCTTCGCGCGAAGATTGGGATCGATGTTTGCCATTTCCAGAACGCGTTTCGCATTCTTTGGGCCGATTCCGTAAATGTATGGCAAGGAAGCTTCGATTCGCTTCTCACCTGGTATTTCAACTCCTAATAAACGTGGCATGACAAACTATCCTCCCTGACGTTGTTTGTGGCGTGGATTTTTACAAATCACACGGACGACGTTTTTGCGTCGTACAATTTTGCAGCTCACACAGAGCCTTTTTACTGATGGTCTAACTTTCATTCTCTATAATTTTTGTTCTTGAGACGACAAGGCATCACTTTTTTCGAAAAGTGATGCGCCCCTTCGTCAAATCGTAGGGAGACATTTCTACCGTTACTGTGTCTCCAGGCAATATTTTAATAAAATTCATGCGCATTCGTCCGGCAATGTGCGCAAGAACCCGCTGTCCGTTATCAAGCTCAACGCGAAACAGGGTGTTTGGCAATAGCTCGACGACCTTACCATCTATTTCAATAGCGTCTTTCCCCGCCATGTCAATACTTCCGGCTTATCTTTTCTTACCAGCACTGTATGTTCAAAATGCGCTGAGGGTCTGCCATCCACGGCATAGACCGTCCAGTTGTCCGGACGGATCTTAACGGCTGGGCCTCCAAGGTTAATCATGGGCTCGATAGCCAGGGTCATACCACTCTTCAGGCGCGGCCCCGTGCCTGCGCGGCCATAATTGGGGATCTGGGGCTCTTCATGCAGCTTTTTACCCACTCCATGGCCCACAAACTCCTTAACCACGCTAAAACCGGCGGCAAGGGTCTGTTCCTCGATAAAAGCTCCCAAATCGCCTAAGCGGCGACCATCGGTGGCCATTTCGATCACTTCATTTAAAATTCGCTCCGTAGTCTGCAGGAGACGCTCCGTCTGCGGGTCAATAACGCCACAGGGCACGGTGACGGCGGTATCTCCGATCCAGCCATCGTAAACAACACCTACATCCATCTTGACGACGTCTCCGTATTGGATTTTCCGGGCGCCGCCAATTCCATGAACAACTTCTTCGTTGAGGGATATGCAGATATTGCCGGGAAATTTTCGATAGCCAAGAAATGCGCTCTTGCATCCCGCTTCGGCCATGTAGCGAGCGGCGGCGGCATCAATCTCTCCCGTGGTGACTCCGGGCGCGACAAGCTCCATCAAAAGACTCAGCACCTCGGCGGCTTTCGCGCCAGCGGCGCGCATTTTATCTATTTCGCGTGGAGATTTTATTGGAATCATACGGATGCAGGCTCCCCTAATGTCTTACAAAGCATCTCAAATAGCACTTCTTTGTACGTACCGCCATCACACTCCTGTAAAATCCCGCGTTCGCGATAAAAGTCCGCAATGGGAAGTGTCTTTTCCTGATAGATCGCGAGGCGATTGATCAGCGTGGCCTCTGTATCATCCTTACGGTGCGTCAATACACCTCCGCAATGCGGGCAGACCACCCCTTCCTTCAGGGCATGAAGCTGCTCGCCAAATGTGGCGCCGCAGGCATCGCACGTCAGGCGATTGCTTACCCGATCTTTAATTTCTTGTTCGGAAAGATTAAAAAGAAAAGCAATTTCCAGAGGGCGATTGCGATTTATGAGATCTTTTTCGAGAGACGCTGCCTGACTCAACGTGCGGGGAAATCCATCCAGGATGAAACCATCCTCATGTTTATCCAGCCACGCAGAAACGATTCGCTGCACAATCTCGTCGGGAACAAATCCGCCATTTGCGGTGAATTGATTAGCCTCGAGTCCGGCGGGGGTTCCCTCCACTATTTCGTGGCGCAGCATTGCTCCCGTAGAGGCAGTGGGAATTCCAAACCGCGTGGAAAGCATATGCGCCTGAGTTCCTTTTCCGGAGGCCGGAGGGCCGAGTAGAACAATACGTCTCTTCAAAACCGATCAACTGTTCAGGGAGGAGAAGAAGATTGCCGCTCCTGCAATTAAGAGAGCCGCGATCGCCACATAAATCCAAAGCAAAGTGCCTTCATTCATTGCATTTCCGGTAGCAAATCCCATGCGTTGACGGGAGCCACGGATCTTGCCTTTGCGCAGAAATCCATCGTAATGACGCTGCAGGAGATAAGTCTCCACCTGGCGCATCGTATCCAAAACAACACCGACGATAATAAGAAGCCCTGTGCCACCGAAAAACTGTGCGGCCATGTAGGGCACCTTCAGCCAGGTCATAAGTATTTGCGGGATAATGGCGATTACGGTGAGGAAAACTGCGCCTGCAAAAGTAAGGCGCGTCATTGTGAAATCAAGAAAATCGGCCGTAGGCTTGCCGGGACGAACGCCGGGAATAAATCCGCCGTATTTTTTAAGATCGTCCGCGATCTGTGCAGGCTGAAATTGCGTTGCCACCCAAAAATAACTGAAGAAGAAAATCATGCCACCGTAGAGAATGTAATGCATCTCTCCGTGTGATAGCTGGTCCCCCAGCCAAACCGCCCAACTCTGCTGCTTGAATGCCAGGTTAAGAATTGTGGAAGGGAAAAGCAAAATTGCCTGTGCGAAGATGATAGGCATTACCCCTGCGTAATTGACCTTCAATGGCATATACTGAGTCTGGCCACCGTAGACCTTACGGCCAACGACGCGCTTCGCGTATTGCACACTGATCTTACGTTGTGCCTGTGTGACGGCAATAACTCCCGCTACGACGAACACAAGAAATGCAATCATCACCACGAGGATGATGGGGCTCACCGTACTTTCAACACCTTCACTCGGAACAAATGTTTTCCACGCCTGGATTAAGCCGCTTGGCAATTGCGCCACGATCCCGACAGTAATAATAAGCGATGTGCCATTTCCGATTCCGCGATCCGTGATCTGGTCACCGAGCCACATCAGCAAAAGCGTTCCAGCCGTCATGGTCACCACTGTCAATAGGCGGAAGCCCATGCCTGCATGCGGCACAAGCTGCATTCCTCCCAATTGCTTAATGGTATCCATTATGTTTGGCAGGAATGGGTTGGATCCCGGATTTTCAAATGACAAGGCCAGAAGATAGCCCTGGAAAATACATAACCCAATGGTCGCAAAACGGGTGTATTGCGTAATTTTTTGCCGCCCGCCATCTTCCCGCGCCATCTTACCAAGTTGCGGAATGACAGCTGTTAAGAGCTGCAGCATGATCGATGCACTGATGTAGGGCATGATGCCCAGTGAGAAAACCGCGCAATTCGCCAATGCACCACCGCTGAAAAGATTGAACAGCGTTGCAACACCACCACTTTGCGCAGAGCCTGCGTTTAGAAAGTAATGACGCAATACCTCGGCATTGATTCCAGGAGTTGCGATAACCGCACCGATACGCATCACGACAATAAGCGCGAGCGTAAAGAGCACGCGTTGGCGCAACTCGGGAATCTTAAATATATTACTGAACGCCGAAATCATCGGTTTGGGAGATAAGTGGGAATACCGGAAGGGTTACTTCTTCGATCCGACTTCTTCCTTTTGTCCAGTCAAGGTGACTTTGCCGCCAGCCTTTTCAACCTTGTCCTTCGCCGACGCGCTGATATTGGACACTTCAAAAGAAAATTTCTTAGTGATTTCGCCACGGCCCAGAACCTTGATGCCATCGAAATGGCCTTTCAGGATACCACGCTCACGCAATGACTGCTCATTGATGACGTCACCCGCATTGAATTTTTCTTCAAGCGTTTCGAGATTGACGATACCGAAGACGGTTTTGAAATTGGCGTTATTAAAGCCACGCTTTGGAATGCGGCGATAAAGTGGCATCTGACCACCTTCGAATCCGATACGGATGCTTCCACCGGAACGTGCTTTTTGTCCCTTATGTCCCTTACCGCTGGTCTTACCTTTACCGGAGCTTTCTCCACGGCCGACGCGTTTGCGGCGCTTTTTAGCACCCGGTGCGGGTTTAAGATTATGAAGTCGTAGTCCCATAAAAAATTAAGCAGTTTGTTCCGTAGGAACGGTTGCAGCTACTGGAGCTTTTACGCGGAGAGTGATTCCCCGGCGTTTCAGAATTTCTTCACGAGGGCGCAGTGCTCTCAGCGCCTTGATTGTCGCCTTAACGACATTGGCGTGATTGCTCGATCCCTGTGACTTTGCAAGAATGTCGCGGATACCGACGGCTTCAACAACCGCACGAACACTTCCACCGGCGATAACACCGGTTCCAGGCGAAGCTGGCATCAACAATACGCGACCACCGCCGAACTCTCCCACCACCTGGTGAGGAATCGTATTTTCGTGAATGGCGATGGCCACCATGTCTTTTTTAGCAGCTTCGGAAGCCTTACGAATCGCTTCGCTGACTTCATTTGCTTTCCCGAATCCGCAGCCGACAAGGCCTTTGTGATTTCCGGAAACAATGAGTGCGCTGAAGCTGAAACGCCGACCGCCCTTTACAACTTTGGCGCATCGGTTAATGAAAACAACCTTTTCGGTCATTTCCGCTTTTCCGTCTCTGCCGGGAATTGGCCGTGGGCCATCTGTCCGGGAACGGGGAGATCTTTTTGAGTCGTGTCCTGCCATAATTAAAATTCCAATCCGGTTTCACGGGCTGCATCGGCGAGTGCCTTTACTTTACCGTGGTATTTGAAACCACCGCGGTCAAAAACGACACGCTTGATTTTTTTGCTGAGAGCGCGTTCTGCGATAAGTTTGCCGATCCGGCTGGCGGTAACGACATTCGCCCTGACGGACTTGTCGGATGCCAGATCCTTTTCGGTGGTCTGCACGGAAACCAAAGTCGCCTGTGTGCCATCATCGATGACCTGGACGCGGATATGGCTTCCTGAAAAATTGATGCTAAGACGCGGACGCTCCGAGGTTCCTGAAACCTTTTTACGAAGTCTGACGTGCCGCACTCTGCGTTGTTCGATACTAGACATAAATTTCTTTCGGTCTTACTGAACCGTTTTACCTTCCTTGCGGCGAATCTGCTCGCCAACGTAACGCACACCCTTGCCCTTGTAAGGCTCTGGCGGATAATACGCACGGATGTTAGCGGCTACCTGGCCAACAACTTGTTTGTTAATTCCTTCGATTGCAATCTTAGTGTTTTCCGTAACCGTAACTTTGATTCCTTCAGGAATCGGGAAAAGTACGGGATGCGAAAATCCGAGGTTGAGATTCAGGTTCGATCCCTGCACGGCTGCTTTAAAGCCAACGCCGTGAATTTCAAGAGCTTCCTTAAAGCCTGTGTTCACTCCGTCAACCATGTTTGAGACCAATGCGCGGGAAAGTCCATGAAGCGCCTTTTCGCTGCGGGATTCCCCGGAACGCTGAAAGGTGATTTCATTTTCCTTGATGGTTGCGGTGATCTGTTGGGGCATTACCCATTCAAGACGACCCTTCGGGCCTTCCACTTTCACTGATCCGTCCTTAGCGAAGTCAACCTTCACCTTGTCGGGGATCAAAATATTTTTTTTGCCGATTCGTGACATTTTTTATCTCCTTACCACACGTAGGCGAGCAATTCTCCACCTACTTTTTGCTTCTTCGCATTATGCCCAGTGAGCAGACCACGGGACGTAGAAATAATTGCAATACCCATGCCACCAAGAACGCGGGGCATTTCAGTCGCACCCACATAACGGCGCAGACCCGGGCGGCTGATGCGCTTCAATCCCGCAATGACGGGAGTTTTGGCAACAAATTTGCAGCGAACCTTCAGACGCGGGTGTTTCCCGGTTGTGTCCAGTTCGTAGCTATCCACATAGCCTTCTTCTTTGAGAATCCGGGCGATTTCGGACTTCATCTTGGAGTATGGCATAATGAGATCCGCTTTACCTGCAGCGCAGGAATTCCGCAAGCGGGTCAACATATCAGAAATAGGATCAGTCAGAGCACTCATGATTACGCGGTAGTTGCAGCGGCTTCTTTAGCCGCAATTTTACGGTCACTGAAAGGCATGCCTAATTCAGTGAGAAGGGACTTTGCCTCTTCGTTGTTACGGGCAGAGGTGCAAATGGTGATATCGAAACCGATATTCATTTTGATTTTATCAAGTTCCACCTCTGGAAAAATACTCTGGTCATTCACGCCTAGCGTGTAGTTGCCACGTCCGTCAAAGGAGCGAGGAGAGATACCACGGAAATCGCGAATGCGAGGGAGCGCAGTCTTAATGAATCTCTCGAGAAACTCATACATCGTGCGTCCACGCAACGTAACCTTAGCGCCGATGGCCTGGTCTTTACGTAGTTTGAAATTCGAAATAGCGATCTTCGACCGTGTCTCCACGGGGCGCTGACCGGTAATTAATGCCAACTCTTCCTTGGCAACTTCAAGTGCTGCCTTCACATCGGTAGAGGATCCAACACAACTGTTGATAACCACCTTCTCGACTTTGGGAACTTCGTTAACATTCTTATAGCCGTGTTTTTCCTTCAACTGAGGAATCACGCGCTCCAGATAATCTTCGTACAATTCAGCCTTCATAACCCTTAACTACTCTTCTTGGCCTTTGGTTTCTTAGTTTCTTTTTTCGTCGTCTTTTCTGCTTTCTCAGCAGCAGGCTGCTCAAGCATCTGGACGTTCGAAATATGGACCGGGCCTTCACGTTCAATGATGGCGCCATTTGGATGGTCCTGCGATTTACGCATGTGTTTCTTGATCATCCGAACTCCTTCGATGATGACCTGCTCTTTACCGGAAATGATCTGAAGGATCTTGCCGGAGGAACCTTTATGGTTTCCGGAAATAACTTTTACAGTATCTCCACGACGGACATGAAAACTTAAACGACTCATAGGACCTCCGGAGCTAGGGAAATGATTTTCATGAAATTTTTCTCTCTCAATTCGCGGGCGACAGGGCCAAAAATACGCGTCCCGCGTGGATTCTGATCCTTATCGATGATCACGATGGCGTTGTGATCAAAACGGAGATAGGAACCGTCTTCACGACGAAGCGGCTTGCGGGTGCGCACAATAACGGCACGGACCACATCTCCTTTTTTTACGGTTCCGCCGGTCGAGGCTTCCTTTACGTTTGCGGTGATAACATCGCCAACGTGTGCGACCAGGGAAGTCCCCTTGCCGATCACGCCAATCATGGTTGCCATACGGGCACCCGTGTTATCCGCAACATCTAATCTGGTTCGAATCTGAATCATACGATTACTGCAAAATGGTTATACGGTTGTGTGTCTGATGACTTCCACGAGTTTCCAGCGCTTGAGCTTGCTCAGCGGGCGGGTCTCTTCGATGGCGACGGTATCGCCTACCTTGGCTTCGTTCTTCTCATCATGAGCGTAGAATTTCTTGCTGCGCTTGACGATCTTTCCGAATTTAGGATGCGGCACACGACGGATCGTCTTTACGACAATGGTCTTGTCCATTCCATTGGAAACGACTTCACCCGTACGGGTCTTGTGAATCGCCGGCTTGGCGGCTTCAGGAGTGGTTTTTTCTTCGCTCATCTTATTAGGCTTTCTTGGATTTCTCCGTAATCAGGCTTTCGATACGGGCAACATCCCTGCGGATCGAGTGGATAAGGTGTGGCTTTTCCAGCTGGCCGCCTGCTTTTTGCATTCTCAGGTTGAAGGCCTCGCGGCTCAACTCCCGTTTGCGGGTGCGGAGTTCATCCACAGTCAATTCCCGGATTTCGTTAATTTTCATGGTATCAATGATGGGTTAGGCCACGTGGCGGTGACGCATGATGAACCGCGTGCGGATCGGAAGTTTATTGGCGGCAAGGCGGAGTGACTCTTTCGCGAGCGACTCAGGAATACCGTCGAGTTCAAATAGTACGTTACCTGGACGAATTACAGCGACCCAATGTTCAGGATTACCCTTACCTTTACCCATTCGGGTTTCCGGCGGACGCGATGTCACCGACTTGTCGGGGAAAATGCGGATCCAGAGTTTTCCTTTACGCTTCATGTTACGGGTGAGCGCAACACGGGCGGCTTCGATCTGAGTGTTGGTAATCCACGCACGCTCCAGGGTCTGCAATCCGTATTCGCCGAAGGAGATCTTCGTTCCACGGGAAGCAGTTCCCGCGCGGCTGCCGCGCTGGGTCTTGCGATACTTTACACGTTTGGGCATCAATGGCATGACAAAAAATCCTTATTGGGCTGCAGCGGTTGTTGTGGCGAAGTCCGCTTTCTTTTCTGCGGCTTCTTCTTTCTGGGCAGGCTCTACGACTTCAGCTTTGCAAATCCAGCATTTGATTCCGATTTTTCCTGCAACGGTATTGGCTTCAGCAAATCCGTAATCGATCGGGATACGAAGGGTATGAAGAGGAACTTTTCCTTCACGATACCATTCTGTGCGGGCAATTTCCGCGCCACCGAGACGGCCGGAACAACGGATCTTAATACCAAGGGCGCCAAATTCCATCGCAATCTGGACGGTTTTTTTCATGGCGCGACGGAAAGAGATACGGCGCTCGAGCTGCATGGCTACGTTTTCAGCAACGAGCTGTGCATCAAGTTCCGGAGTCTTGATTTCAAAAATATCGATCTTCACCTGGCGACCGCCAGCGATGCGTGCGATCTCTTCGGTCATTCTCTCGATTTCCGAACCCTTGCGACCGATTACCATACCGGGACGCGCTGTGGAGATCGTGACGCGGACACTATTCCACGCGCGTTCGATAACGATGCGTGCAATACCTGCCGTCTTGAGCTTTTGCTTCAGATAACCGCGAATCTCAGAATCTGCTTTGAGATAATCCGCAAAATCTTTACGTGATGCATACCATCTCGATGACCAGTCACGTGTGACCGGGAGACGAAATCCGATTGGATTGACTTTCTGACCCATAACTTATTCCTGTGTTTTCTCCTTGGCTGCAGTTTCCTGCGCTGCCGATTTCACGCCCGTTTTATTCGGGGATTTACGACGAACGCCACCTTTGGCCGTTGTTTTCGCCGCACCTGTTTTATCTTTTTTCGCTGGCTTTGCTTCGGCTTCATCCGTGAGGACGATGCGAATATGGCTCACGCGTTTTAAAATCGGGCCGGCGCTTCCGCGGGCTTTTGGCTGATAGCGGCGCTGCGAAGGGCCTTCTCCAACGATGGCTTCCTTGATAACGAGCGTATCCGTGCGAAGATTGTTGTTATTCTCAGCATTGGCGATGGCGCTGCGCAATGTCTTGTCGATCATACGCGCTGCCTTCTTTGGCACCCAACGCAAAAGGTCCAGCGCATCCTGGGCTGCGAGGCCCTGGATTTCACGGGTTACCTCACGCGCCTTAAACGCGGAGACTTTTGCAAAACGATAAACTGCCTGTACTTGCATAATTTTTTTCTTCTTCTCTATTGCCTGGCTTCAACTTTCAGCTGGTCGCCAATTTGAATTCTTTGTTTTTGTGAAGCGAGGTTCTGCACCATTGCACCGCAAATCCGGTCACGAACATCCACCACACGGATTTCTCCGATGACTTCATTGTTGCGAATGACCTGGAAGGGCATTCCCACTTTTACATCCTGCTTTTTGCCAATATTGGCAACGACCAGGGATAGGTCGTCCTTCACCTCGATAACAGCCCCGTTTAGAAGGCTGGAGTCGTTTTGGCTGGCAGGCCCTGCACCCAGCATTTCTGCAGTGGAGCGGAGCTGCGTCTCAATTCCAAGGCGAAGCTCTGGGCTGATAGTATCTGAGCTTTTGAGGATCGCAACGACAGATTCAGACATCAGCAAAAGCTGATTACGCATCTGTTCCTGAGAGCGCTGTGCAAGGCGAAGATCGCTCACAGCGGCCAAAAGGCGCTCCTGAAGTTTCGAGCCACTCTTGTCTCCGGGCAGACCAAGCGCTTCGATTTTCATGCGGAGGTCAACGGCTTCCCGTTTATAGCCTTCGCCTTCAAGCGTCACATTGGTAAGACTGTCCGTCAGTGCCTTGATCGTCGTTTCCTGAAGAAGCATCTTTTCTTTCAAAGAGGCATTCTCATCGGAAGCGGCGCCCATCGTCACTTTTGCTTCTTTCACCGCAAGGTCGGCATCAGACAAAGCGGCACCGGAATGGACCACTGATCCGGAGATCAATGCCATACTCAAGAGAGTGGCTGCTGTTGTTGGTGACGATTTCATTACGACTACTTGGTGACCTTGGCGGTGTGTGATCCGTGTTTCTTAAAGGTACGGGTCGGGGAAAATTCCCCAAGCTTGTGGCCAACCATATTCTCAGTGACAAACACTGGAATGAAGGTGCGGCCATTGTGGACCTGAAAAGTGTGGCCTACGAAATCCGGCGTAACCGTGGAACGGCGCGACCAGGTTTTGATCGGCTTCTTGGAATTCGTTTCGTTCAGCTTGTCGATTTTGTCGAGTAGCTTCATTTCCACGAATGGACCTTTTTTAAGTGATCTTCCCATAAATTATTTCTTTTTGCCGTTTTTACGCTGAACGATGAAACGATCTGAAGATTTGTGTTTGCGGCGGGTCTTGAAGCCTTTCGCAAGCTGTCCCCACGGGCTCATTGGGTGGTGACGTCCGCCACCGCCCTTGCTCTTACCTTGTCCTCCACCCATTGGGTGATCGACAGGGTTCATAACCATACCACGAACGTGTGGACGAATTCCGAGCCAGCGGCTGCGGCCGGCCTTACCACTGGAGACGTTCATGTGCTCGACATTGCCAACCTGGCCCATCGTTGCGTAGCAATTCTCATGGATGCGGCGAATTTCGCCGGAAGGCAGCTTGATAAGCGCGTAACCGTTTTCACGGTTAGTAATGATTGCCTGCTGGCCTGCACTGCGTGCGATTTTTCCGCCTTTTCCGGGAACGAGCTCCACATTGTGGATACCGGAACCCAAGGGAATGACTTTCAAAGGAAGGGCATTGCCTACTTTTGGTTCGGATTTTTCGCCGGCAGAAACGCTCATACCTACGGTGAGGCCTACGGGAGCGAGAATGTAGTTCTTCACGCCGTCTTTGTATTGGATCAATGCAATGCGGCAGGTGCGGTTTGGATCGTACTCGATCGCAATAACTTCAGCGATTGAATCGCGGGTGCTACGCTTGAAATCGATAATGCGATACTTACGCTTGGCTCCACCGCCGCGGTGACGCGAGGTCATGCGGCCCTGGTTATTGCGTCCACCGGACTTTTTAAGCGGCGTGCAAAGTCTGCGCTCCGGCTTGGTCTTGGTGATTTCCTCAAACGACGGGAGTGCCTTGAAGCGCTGTGCCGGAGTTAAGGGTCTGAAAGTTTTAAGTGCCATAGTAGTCCTTTTTTAGGCAAGTGTAATTTTGTCACCCTCCTTAAGGGTGATGATCGCTTTTTTCCAGTTAGGCTTGCGGCCGTAATTGGCGGTACGAAGACGTTTCCATTTGCCTTCGCAATTGGCGGTATTGACGGCTACGACCTTCTTGTTGAAAAGCTGTTCGATTGCTTTCTTGATCTGAATTTTATTCGCCTTTGGATTAACACGGAAAACATATTTATTATGTTTTTCAGAGAGCAGGGTTGCCCGCTCCGTCAGGTGAATGGCATCAATTATGTCATGCGGCTCTTTCATTTTCTCGCGATCCTTTCCGAAATCTTCTGAAGCGCTTCGCGGGTGACAATGATCTTGTCAAATGCGAGAAGCTGCTCGGTATTCACGGATGATGCAGATGTCAAAAGAGCATTCTGCGCATTGCGTGAAGCCAATGTTGTTTTCTCATCCTTTGTCTCGGTGACGATCAAAGTGCGACGTGCACCTGGAGCATGTGAGGCGAGGAGAGCGGTAAATTGTTTGGTCTTTGGTTCCTTCACAGCGAAGGTTTCCACCAAAAGAATATCCCCGTCTTCGATCCGTGAGCTGAGAGCCTTACGAAATGCGAGCTGGGCGACCTTCTTGTTTACTTTCTTGGAGTAATCGCGGGGACGAGGGCCAAAAGCCACACCGCCACCAACCCATACCGGGGAACCTGCAGAACCTGCGCGTGCGCGGCCGGTTCCTTTTTGCTTCCAGGGCTTTTTACCGGAGCGGTTTACTTCCGCGCGGGTCTTGGCACAGGCACTGCCGGAACGGCGTGCTGCACGCAATGCAACGACGACTTCGTGCACCGCATTGGAACCCTTGTCATCGACAATTACGTCAATGTTGGCCTTCTTGGCCTCATCTACTGTCAAAACAGAAGCACTCATTCGTTATTCTCCTTGGTCTTTCTTGAAAGGTTTCTTTTTGGAAGGGCGAACAACGACGTAGCTGCCATTCGATCCGGCGACGGGACCGCTGACGAGGATTACACCCTCGGTTTCGCGAACCTGTACGATCTGAAGATTCTGCACGGTAACGCGGCGATCACCCATGTGTCCGGGCATGCCCATGTTTTTCCAAACGCGGCCAGGAGTAGAACGGTTTCCGATAGCACCGTTACGACGGTGAGTCGTGTGACCGTGACTGTCTGGCTGACCACCGAAGTTATGCTTTTTCATAACACCCTGAAATCCTTTGCCCTTGGACTGGCCGATAACATCGACATACTGCCCAACTGCAAAAACGCTTACAGGAATGTCCTGATTTTCCGGTGCGGTCTCACCTTCTTTGAGGCGAAATTCGCGAAGGCGCTTTTTAGGTGTCGTTCCGCTTTTCTTAAAATGTCCTGTCAAAGGCTTCGAAATACGCTGCGGCTTCTGGTCGTCAAAACCAACTTGCACGCTGCTGTAGCCGTCTTTCTCGACGCTCTTAACCTGGGTAATACGATTTCCCCCGGCGACAATGACGGTAACAGGTGTCATTACACCCTTCTCATCATAGATGCGGGTCATCCCAATTTTTTTTCCTAATAATCCGATACTCATGGCTGATTATATCTTAATGGTGATATCAACTCCGGCTGGCAGGTTGAGTTTGCGAAGTTCGTCAACGGTCTTAGCCGTAGGCTCAATGATATCGAGAAGACGCTTGTGCGTACGAATCTCGAATTGCTCCATCGATTTTTTATCGACGTGAGGAGAGCGGTTTACCGTGAAGCGTTCGATACGGGTCGGAAGCGGGATCGGGCCAGTGACCTTTGATCCAGTGCGCTTTGCCGTTTCGACGATTTCCAGGGCGGAAGCGTCCAGGATACGATAATCGTAGCCTTTGAGCCTGATGCGAATTTTTTGTCCGTTTGCCATCGTTAAAAGTCCTTAGTTAATCCTTATTTTTTCTGATCCAACACCACGGCCAGGATTTGGGCCGGAACTTGTTCAAAGTGAGAAGGTTCCATCGAGTAACCGGCACGTCCTTTGGAGAGAGAACGGATTGCCGTGGCATATCCGAACATATCTGCAAGAGGCACTTCCGAGTGAATGATAGAGGTATTCAGCTTGCTTTCGATCGAAACAATCTTGCCGCGTCGGCGGTTAAGATCGCCGATGATATCGCCCTGGTATTCATCCGGGGTGATAGCTTCCACCTTCATGATCGGCTCAAGCAGAATGGATTTAGCATTCTTGAAGCCGTCTTTCATTGCAAAGATTGCCGCCATCTTA
This sequence comes from Chthoniobacterales bacterium, assembly GCA_039918055.1. GTDB lineage: Bacteria > Verrucomicrobiota > Verrucomicrobiia > Chthoniobacterales > JBDTJR01 > JBDTJR01. Next base: position 3,031 of record JBDSIH010000178.1, on the reverse strand, counting down.
AAGGCCAATTCGTTGGAATCTACATCGTGGTAGGAACCGTCGATAATTTCTACATGCACGTCGATAACAGGGTATCCACCCACGATACCGTTGAGCACAGCTTCCTTAAGTCCTTTTTCAACAGCGGGAATGTATTCACGGGGAATCGTTCCGCCGACAACCTTGTTTTCAATCGTAAGACCTGAACCGCGTTCGCTAGGTGCGAGCGTGATGACAACGTGGCCGTATTGACCGCGTCCACCGGACTGCTTGATAAGCTTGCCTTCGCCTTCTGCGGCCTGCGTGATCGTTTCTTTGTAAGCGATCTGGGGCTTGCCTGCATTGGCTTCCACCTTGAATTCGCGGAACATACGGTCGCGGATAATTTCGAGGTGAAGTTCACCCATTCCGGCGATAATTGTTTGTCCGGTCTCTTCGTGGGTATAAACCTGAAAGGTCGGATCTTCTTCCGCGAGACGCTGAAGCGCGATCGACATCTTTTCCTGATCGAGCTTGGTCTTTGGCTCAATAGCCATTGAGATAACGGGATCCGGGAATGTTGGAGGCTCGAGAAGAATTTCGTGATCTTCGTCGCAAAGAGTATCTCCGGTCGTGATGTTTTTAATACCAACGATTGCCGCGATATCACCCGAGTAGCAGGTGTCGATTTCTTCACGCTTGTCAGCCTGAATCTGAATCAGACGGCTGATGCGTTCACGCTTACGGGTACGGGGATTGTAAACAGTATCACCCTTGGAGAGCTTCCCGGAATACACACGGAAAAACACGAGCTTTCCAATGAATGGATCGCTCCAAAGTTTAAAGGCGAGAGAGCAGAAGTTTCCACTATCATCCGGAAGCGCGATGATTTCCTCGTTGGTATGAGGATTGTGGCCGACAGCAGCAGGAATATCCAATGGGCCTGGAAGATAATCAATGACGGCATCCACGACATACTGAACACCCTTGTTCTTAAAGGCTGATCCGCCTGCAACAGGAACGAAGCGGTTTGCAATGGTCTGGCGGCGAATGGCGCGCTTAAGATCAGGAATGCTGATTGGCTTTTCTTCAAGGAAGGCATTTCCAATTTCTTCGTCGAGATCCACCATCTGATCGATGAGGTCCTGATAAGCAAGCTGGGCCTGCTCTTTGTTTTCTTCAGGAATTTCCGTCACTTCGTAGGTGGAACCGATGACGTCGTTATCCGAATAAATAACAGCCTTCTGGTTCACTACGTCGATCTGGCCCTTGAGGTAATCTTCGCGGCCGAGAGGAATGAGGATAGGCCATGCATTGGCGCTGAGCTTTTCACGCATCGACTTAACGGCGGCGTCAAAGTCAGCTCCGGTGCGATCCATTTTGTTAACGAAAGCAATACGGGGCACGTTGTATTTATTGGCCTGGCGCCAAACAGTTTCGGACTGGGGCTGGACTCCGGCCACACCACAGAAAACGGCAATAGCGCCGTCGAGAACACGAAGGGAACGTTCGACTTCAGCGGTGAAATCCACGTGTCCGGGAGTATCAATGATATTTACCCGGTGCTTAACCTCTTCGGCCATTTTGTAAATACCTTCTTCCTTACGCTGAGTCCATGAACAGGTGATGGCGGCAGAGGTAATCGTAATACCACGTTCACGCTCCTGCTCCATCCAGTCGGTCACGGTGGTTCCTTCATGAACCTCTCCGATGCGATGGATCATGCCGGTGTAGAAAAGAATACGCTCCGTCATCGTCGTCTTACCGGCGTCGATATGAGCTGCAATACCAATATTGCGCGTGCGCTCCAAGGGGAACGCGCGGTTCGGTGAATTCGGGTCTTTCACAGGATTATCTGAAATTGTAGCGGACATGGCGGATGAAAAGGGTGACTACCAGCGGAAATGAGCAAACGCGCGGTTGGCCTGAGCCATCTTGTGCATATCGTCGCGTTTTTTGATGGCGTTGCCCTGACCGGAAGCGGCATCGCGAAGTTCATAGGCAAGGGCTTCCTTCATGGGAATGCTCTTACGCTTGTTTGCAAATTGGACGATCCAGCGGAGAGCAAGGGCGACCTGGCGGTCTCCGGGCACTTCCATAGGAACCTGATAAGTGGCACCACCAACGCGGCGGGACTTCACTTCAAGGCGAGGACGGGCGTTATCGATAGCCTTGTTCAGCGTTTCGAGAGGATCGACAGAGTCGGTTCCTTCACGGGCTTTGTCGATCGCAGCATACACGATGCGTTCGGCAAGCGAGCGCTTACCACTGCGCATAATGGCAGTAATGAGGCGCGCAACCAGCGGACTGGCATAGCGGCTGTCCTGTTTAACTTCTTTTTTAATGACTCTGCGTCTACGTGACATGGCTCAGTTTCCTCTTATTTTTTCTTTTTGGCGCCCTTACCCTTGTCAGCGGCTTCGCCTGGCTTAGGACGTTTGGCACCGTATTTGGAACGGCTGCGGCGACGGCCATCGACTCCGAGGCTGTCTAGAGTGCCGCGAACGATATGATATCGAACGCCGGGAAGATCTTTAACACGTCCACCACGAACCAATACAATCGAGTGCTCCTGCAGGTTGTGACCTTCGCCGGGGATGTAGGCGATCACTTCCTGGCCGTTGGTAAGACGAATTTTTGCGACTTTACGAAGCGCAGAGTTTGGTTTCTTCGGTGTGCGGGTCATGACCTGCACGCAAACCCCACGGCGCTGCGGACATACAGTTAGCGCCGGTGATTTGGATTTCACCGAGACCTTTTTCCGTCCCTTACGGACAAGCTGGTTAATGGTAGGCATGTAAAAATATCAGTTAAATTTTTTCCCTTGAAACCAAGGGACAAAAAAACCACACGAGGTGGTTCATTCTTCTCCCCGTCTTTGTGCGGGAACGGACAAACTAGCGAGTCGGCCATCCCAGGCAAGAGAAAAAAACAAATTACTTAGAATTTTTTCAAAAACCCGCAAAAAGGACCAAAATAGGGTAAGTTATTCACAATCCCCCCCCACTTTTGAAATGGCATGACCATGAATATCGTTTTTTTCGATGTACATCAAAATTTTATCAATTTCCCT
>JBDSIH010000177.1:0-4208 GCA_039918055.1 Chthoniobacterales bacterium | reverse complement strand
AGAGACGTGCTCCGTCGCGTCCCATTTTAGATGAGGTGCTCAACGAAGCGCTCACGCGATTTTCCAACTGAAACTACGAACGACACAAAAAACGCCCACAGGATTTCTCCCGTGGGCGTTTTGAATTTTTAGTGCGGACGAATTACAGCGTCTTGCAGAAGTCTTCGAACCGGTCGAGGCCCTTCTTGATGACGTCGAGGCTCGTTGCGTAGCTGAAGCGGATCGTGCGGTCGTCGCCAAAAGCGATACCGGGAACGACTGCCACATTGGCTTTGCTGAGAATACGGTCTGCGAAGTTCTGGGACGTGAGTCCGAGCTTGCTGATGTTCGCGAGCACGTAGAATGCACCGAGAGGTTTCACAGCGGTAATGCCGGCAATCTTGCTCAGACGGTCATACATATATTCGCGGCGGAGATTGAACTCTTCGCGCATATCGATGACGGGCTGCTGGTCGCCCTTGAGGGCTGCCAATCCGCCTTTTTGGGAGAAGGAGCAGGGGTTGCTGGTGCTGTGGCTCTGCAAAGAATCAATCGCACGGGCGATTGGCTCAGGTGCGCCGAGGTAGCCAAGGCGCCATCCGGTCATTGCATAAGCTTTGCTGAAACCATTGACGGTGACGGTGAGGTCATACGCTTCCTGGGAAATGGAGGCCACGCTGACGTGTTCCGTTCCATCGTAAACGAGTTTCTCGTAAATTTCGTCGGAGAGAATGATGATGTCTTCGGTCGCAGCGACTTCGACAAGCGCTGCCAATTCCTCGCGGGTATAAACCGATCCAGTCGGGTTACCAGGAGTATTGAGAACGATCATCTTCGTGCGGGGAGTCATCGCATTTTCGAATTCTTCTGCGGTGATTTTCCAGGAATTTTCTTCCTTGGTCTGAACGAAGACAGGCTCTGCGCCGGCCATGCGGACCATTTCAGGATAGCTGAGCCAGTAAGGCGCAGGGATGATGACTTCATCTCCAGGTTGGCAGCATGCGAGGAAAACATTGAAGCAGGACTGCTTCGCGCCATTGCTCACGATGATCTGGCTGGACTTGTAGGTCAGGCCGTTATCGGTGGCGAATTTTTCTGCAATGGCTTCACGCAGCTCGGGCATTCCGGAGCTTGGTGTGTATTTGGTAAAGCCGGCTTCGAGAGAAGCGATGGCTGCGGCTTTGATGTGTTCGGGCGTATCGAAGTCGGGTTCACCGGCTCCAAATCCGCAAACGTCAATTCCTTCGGCTTTCATCGCCTTTGCTTTGCTATCGATAGCAAGGGTCAGCGAGGGCGTGATTAGTGATACTCTTGAGGCTAGGTCCATGGTTGGGATGTCGTTTCGTTTTTTAGGTATGAGGTTCGAAGGCTACTTCTTGGAGTAGTGAGATTCAATCAACGGTTTGAAATTATTTTCCTGGATGCGGATGATCTTGGTTTCGCGCTGTGCATTTTCAGGCGCATCAGAGGCGTGGGCGGCATTAATCATGATCGTCTGGCCGAATTCCTTGCGGATCGTGCCGGTCGGGGCCTTGGAAGGGTCTGTTGGCCCGAGGACTTCGCGGATCTTCCGCACGGCTTCGACGCCCTGGTAGATCAGAGCCACACACTTTTCGGTGCCGGGCTGGGAGCGTTTGTCGGGCGGGCACTGGCTTGGGCGCATGCCGGCCATGAACTGCACGATCGATTCCCAGTTATCCCGTCCGCTGACAGGACCAACGAGTTCGCCGATCTGCTTTTCAATAGTGTCGTTAAGTTCCACGCCAAGTTCCTGCTCGATGACGAGGCGGGAGCGTTTGCCGGTCGGGCCCTGAAGTTTGTCCATGAGGACATCAAGTACGGGACGGTAGAATTCTTCAGCTTCGGCGACACTCATGTTGTGCACCTTGAAGCCAATAATATAGAGACCGGTTTTTGAGAAGGTATCGATGACCGCGCCGGGGCGGGCATTCGGGAAGCGGAAGTTATCCGGTTTGATGAGGACGAGCGTCTTTTCGACGTTCGATCCCTGCGGATAGGCAATGGCGTCGTCGAGAATGCCGCCATCAGTATCAGAGTATTCCGCCCAGAGTTTGAGATTTTCTTCCGCGATTTCCTCATTCGGCGCAGTGATGACACCGGGCTCGAAATATGTGACGCGGTCGCCATCGCTGACGTAATCGCCGTAGGTATCACGGATGGTTTCGCCCGCTGTATTGACGTGAACGATATGCCCGACGACGTCGCGGACTTTTTCAACGGCATTCACGCCACGCAGGACGACAAGAAGCACGCGTGCGCGCTGACCATCCGCGGCTGGCGCGAAATTTTTCAGCACGTATTCGCGGATCAATTCCTGAACTTTGCGATGGCGCTCGTCGGTCTCCGTGACGATGGATTTGGAAAATTTTTCCACAAGTTCCTTACCCGGAGCGAACATGCGGCCGGAAACTAATTCCAGACCGGAGCGCGATAAAAGACGCGAGATGATGCCGCCCGTACGCGACTTCTGAATCGAGTAAGGAGTGATAATTACGTAAGCAAGTTGTTCTACCATAGAAAGTTGTTAACCCCTTTCCCGGAGTGCAGAAAGGTGGGTGTGGAAAGTACCGAGGGGGGGAGGCAGCGTCAATGGGAATTTACGGTAAGCGGCGGCAAAGCGCGCTGGCCCATTTCCCCCGCACGATGGATTTCTCGACTTTGATGCCCTGTTTTTTGAAGGCTTTGCAGCAGGCCTCGAATTGCGTTCGCAGGATTCCGGACAGAATCAGCCGCCCGCCGGGCTTCACTGTGCCCGCGATTCGCACCGAAGCTGCGATCAGGACATCCGAAAAGAGATTGGCGGTAACGAGGTCGTATTTGCCCCGAATGGCATTCTTTAGAACATCGGACTGATTGACGCTGAGTAACTTACACCGATTCGCCTTGGCATTGGCTTTGGTGATCCGCACGCAGGCGGGGTCAAAATCCATGGCATCTACCTTATAAGCACCGAGCTTTTCGCCCGCAATGGCCAGAATCCCTGAGCCGGTTCCCAGATCGAGCATCTGCCAGCGTGCCGGCAGGTCTTTATAGATATCGCAAAGGAACCGAAGGCAGGAAGCCGTGGTAATATGGTCGCCGGTTCCAAAGGCCATTCCGGCTGGAATGATAATAGGAATGCATCCAGGCGCTAGGTTTTCAGGCTGCGCATCGCAGACCAGGAGCTTGCCGCGAATGGGGATCGGCTTCCGCTTCGTATCGAGTTTGGAAAGCCAGTCGGAGGATTTGAGTTCCTTATAGTCCCCGCCGAAAAGCTTCTTAAGCTGCACGGCTGTTTTCTTATGGTCGGAGTAAACCTGCATGCGCATGCGCGTGGAATTGAGGAAGTACTGAATGGTGAGGCGTTCCTCGCCCGCGAAGCGCAGCCGCTCCATCCACGCATCTTCCCATTTCCTTGTCGCTATTCTTGTCCAGACCCACATGCGCGCATCATGGGGCAGGGGATTTCCCTTGCAAAGCGCGATCATCGATAGAACAAAAGTTCCATGGCACGTTCGCTCCCAAAACTCCTTTTCGCCGACAGTGAATCCAGCGCAGACATGCTCTATGTGACGCGGTTTTTCGCGCCGGATCCCTTTCTCTTTCTTCAGAAGAACGGCAAAAAAACGATCATCCTGAGCGATCTCGAAATTGATCGTGGCAAAAAAGAGGCCGATGTGGATGCCGTGCTTTCCTATTCCGCACTGGAAAAGGCGCTGAATATCAAAGACGGAAAGGCGACCCCGGTCGAAGTTTATGCGGGTTTTTTGAAAAAGAACGGCGTTCGCCGAGTCGAGGTGCCCTCGGACTTTCCCTTTGGGCTGGTGGTGAAGTTACGCAATCACGGAGTGACGTGCCTTCCGGTTGGCGATTCATTCTGGCCGGAGCGCGAATGTAAAACGGCGGCGGAGATCAAAAATATTTCAAAGGCCCTGCGCATTACCGAGACGGGAATGGCGCGCGGCATGGAAGTGCTGATGGCCGCAAAAATCGGCAAAGACCGCAAGTTGCGCTGGGGCAGCGGCGTGCTGACCTCGGAGCTTCTCCGCGCGGAAATCGATACCGCCATGCTGCGCGCAGGGGGCATGCCTGCGAATACCATTGTGGCAGGTGGCGCACAGGCCTGCGATCCACACGAGCGGGGATCGGGTCCCTTGCGCGCCAATGAACTGATCATTCTCGATCTGTTTCCACGCGATACGCGCACGGGTTACTATGGCGATATGACG
>JBDSIH010000176.1:0-4077 GCA_039918055.1 Chthoniobacterales bacterium | reverse complement strand
AGGACTCGGGTGGACAGAAGCCGAAACACGAGCACATATTTACTTTGCAGCTGTCTGTCGCTGCTTCCCCGGAAAAAATCCCACCGGCGGAGATCGCGTTCCCAATCCTCAGGAAATTAAAAATTGTAGTGAATGGATGGACGCTGAATTTAATATTTTACGTCCCACTCTCGTCATTCCCGTAGGCAAGCTGGCCATACGGCAATTTCTGGAAGATGCGCCTCTGAATGACCGCATTGGGAAAATTTTCAAAAGCGAACGCCATGGTATTCCTTTCGATATTATTCCCCTACCTCATCCATCCGGCGCATCGCCGTGGCACCGCATGGAACCAGGGAAGAGCCTTCTGAAGACCGCGTTGCAAAAAATCGCAGAACATCCCGCCGTGGCCGCTTAACCCGCTTTCTTCGGCGTCAGCCATCCGCGTTCAGCTTCATGTTCCTCATTTAGCATGCGTGCCCGCACCGAAAGAAAACTTCTTCGAAAGAGCATGCCTAGTAATTTTTGCGGATTCTCGCGCGAGACAACTGGCAACCGCCCAACATCGTGATGCAGAATTTTCTTCCATGCATCGTGAAGCATCTGGTCGGGAAAAACGGTAATAAGTTCTGTTGAACCCGCTTCCATTACGCTCACGTCAGAATTTCCAAGATCAATAGCCCTGAACAAATCTCCGCGTGAAATGATACCTGTCAGTAATCCTTTTTCGTTCACAATAGGAAAAGCGTGAAGACGACTTGCAGGATCAGCGGAATCCGCTATCCGCGCGGCAAGATTTCTCACGGTAAAGTCTGCAGGCAATGTCAGAATTTCTGTCTCCATCGCCTCCACACATGGCGTATGCCGGTAGATATCCGCCTCATAATGATGCGGAATCGGAGTGCCACGCCGCGCAATTTTTTCCGTCATGATGGTATTCCTCATCAAAAGATAGGAAGCCGCGCAGGCCAGCGCGCAACCGACAAGACACGGGAGCAGGAGTTGGGGCTCATGCGTGATTTCCAGTAAAAATACCACCGATGTCAGAAACGCACGGGACGCCCCCGCAAACATCGCCGCCATCCCCACTGCGGCAGCGATGGAGATATTGATCTCAAGCGCCGGAAATAAATGATTCGCAAGAATTCCGCATAACGCTCCCAACGCTCCGCCGAAAGTCAATAAGGGCGCAAGTGTTCCTCCGGAAGTCCCGCTTCCCAGCGCTGTCACCCAGGAAATAAATTTCCAGAATCCCAAAGCGAGAATCGCTTGCGTAGTAAATGAACCGGTGAGAATTCCGGTGATATTTTCATATCCCACACCAAGGCTTCGTGAATCAAAATATCCTGCAATTCCGACTACAATTCCGCCCAGCGCAGGCCACCACATCCAGTGAATGGGTAGTTTCTCAAATCCGTCTTCCACGAGATAAACCGCGCGTGTTACACCCACTGCGGCCACTCCAACCAGAGCACCTACTATTGCATAAATTGGCAGGGAACTCGAAGTCACATGGGTAATGGGAGCAATTGCAAATAGAGGAACAATGCCGTGCAATGTCACCCGCAGAATGGCAGCACACCCCGTGGCAAACGCAACGGGCACGAGAGAGCGAATACTGAATTCAAACAGCAGCAACTCAATAGCTAGAAGAACGGCCGCCACGGGAGTTCCAAATATCGCTGTCATTCCCGCTGCTGCACCGCAGGCGAGAAGCGTCTTTCTTTGATTGGACGTCATGCTGAAAAACTGTCCGAGCAAAGAACCCAAAGCAGCACCTGTCGCGATGATTGGCCCTTCCGCGCCGAACGGGCCACCCGTTCCGATGGATACCGCCGAAGAAAGCGGTTTTAATAAAGTGACTGTTGGAGAAATCCGGCTGCGATTCAGCCATATCTGCTCCATGGCTTCAGGAATTCCGTGTCCGCGGATCGCCTTCGAACCATAGCGCGCCATCAAGCCGACAAGAATGCCGCCTATTACCGGAAGCATAATGACGCTTAGCCCAAGACTATTGCCTGCGGGAGACGCAACCTCGAAAGACAAGCGATGATAGAATGCGAGATTCGTCGTTACGTTAATCAAACGCAGTAAAATCTCCGCTGCAACCGTCCCCACCCCTCCCATTAAAATTCCGAGAAGGCTTAACTTCACGAACCAGTTAAGATTTCGTTCCATGGCGTGCTTTAGGTGAAGTGTTTTTAATATCGCTATCGATGATCATCTGAAGAAGGTCCACTAGTCTGGGGCCAATGGATCGCATCTCCTTATGGTGCGCGCTGGAAAGACGCTCGAGCAAAATATCGCCGCGTCGCGTCAGATTCAGTTGCACTTTCCGGCGGTCGCTTTCAGAAGTGCGTCGCTTCAGGCAACCGTCTTTTTCCAGGCGGTTGACAATACCCACTGCGCTGTGATGCCGGATCTGCAATTGTCGCGCAAGCTCACCTATGGTGATGGCCTGCGGCTCTGAAAATCCTTTTATAGCCAGCAAAGCCTGATGCTGCTTCGGAGCAAGCCCCGCTTCATAAGCCGCTTCCTCGCTAAATCGCAAAAATCTCCGCAGCGTCGCCCGAAACTCCGCCAGCTTTTCATACGTATGTTTTTCCATGCCAATATAGTTATATCGCGTTACGATATAACTATATTTTCTGATTCGTCCAGTGATTGTGAATTTTTATTTGCGATTGCAGCCGTGTGGATAAAGCCGCCGTTAGGTTTTGAGTCTGCACAAATCTCACCGGCGGCTTGCTTTTCAGCGTGCGACTTTTACTACTAACCGGATGACACAAAATCCCACTACGCTCTGGCAACGGGGTTGGAACTGGCTGAATTCTCTATCCGAAGATAAGGCGTTTCGTGCAGCACTGGGGTTTTGGCTGATTTTCGGTCTTATTGTGGCCATTATAGTTGCAGTACAGCCGGACCGTCACACCGCAACGCTGGAGTACCAATGGGCCGCCGCCAAATGGTGGAAAAGCGTCACCATTTATCAAAAAACGAACGGCTACCTCTACCTTCCTCAGTGGGCGATGCTCTATACGCCCTACCAGATTTTGCCCACACGTATCGGAGAGCCACTTTGGCGGCTGACCATGCTGGCCTTCCTGGCATGGACGGTATGGCTTGCTGCCGGAAAAATATCCAAGGATCGCAAATCGGCTATCTTTCTCGTGGCGAGCGTTCTGTTACTACCCTCCGCGATGGCCAGCGCACGCAATGGCCAGGTGAATATGCCACTTGGCACGCTCTACCTCCTCTCTGCGGTTATGATTTCGGAGCGAAAATGGATTCTTACCGCCGTGCTGCTTACGCTCTCTCTTGCGCTTAAGCCCATTTCCATTGTCCCGATTCTTCTATGCGGCGTTTTATTTCCGCGACTGATCCTTCCTCTGATAGTTGGCATTATCCTTATGCTCGCCGCGGCATTCATTCATCCGCATCCCTCCTATGTGATGGAGCAATACAATATTTTTATAACAATACTGCTGAAAGCCGGTCATCCAAAAAGCAATAACTGGTGCGACTTCGCCGGGATGTTGCGCAGCTTTGGTCTTTCTCTTCCCGACCTTGCGCATCTCGCAATACGCGCCGTTGCCGCTTTGTTTGCCCTTGGTCTTGCGTGGAAAGCCTCGCGCATCCGAGATGCATTCCGCTCGGCATATACCGTGCTGTTTCTTGCCGTCGTTTATCTCATGCTTTTCAACCCGCGCACGGAAACGAATTCCTACGTCATGCTGGGAACTTTTATCGGTCTCTGGGTGGCTTATGAAGCACTTATTGCAAAACGTTTAAAAGCTGCGGCGTGGCTTGTTGTTTTCGCGATTATTCTCGGAACGGAGAATTATGGCTGGCCGATTTTCCCTTATACGGATCTTTGGCTTAAAGCACTTGTCACTTCCATTCTTGCCGTTTGGTTAGCGAAAAAACTTGTCACCTCTCCTTGCGGAGAGCCGGTTTTACTTAAGCCATCCGACCGTTAATTAATCAGGAAACAGCCCCAGTCCGCTCGGACTTGCGTCGATCAAGCGCGGCGCAAACCGCCTCGAATACCTGCTCTACGGAAATACGCTGCATGCACACATTATTCGTGCATGCCGT
>JBDSIH010000175.1:0-4236 GCA_039918055.1 Chthoniobacterales bacterium | reverse complement strand
TCAAGCAGGTCCGCAGCGAGGGGAATTCCGTGGGCGGAACCATTGAGTGTGTGATCCGGGGTATTCCTCCGGGATTGGGCGAGCCTGTATTTGATAAGCTCGAGGCGGATATTGCGAAAGCGATGATGAGCCTTCCGGCCACCAAAGGTTTTGAAATCGGTTCTGGCTTTGCGGGCACGAAGATGACCGGCACCGAACATAACGATGCCTTTCGCATGAAGGAGGGGGTAGTCCATACTTTGACGAACCGTTCCGGAGGAGTTCAGGGCGGCATCAGTAACGGGGAGATCATTTTTTTCCGCATCGCATTCAAGCCGACCGCAACCGTGATGAAATCCCAGGAGACAGTGACAGCTTCGGGAGAGAATGCGGATATTTCTGCCCGTGGGCGGCACGATCCCTGTGTGCTTCCGCGCGCTGTTCCTATGGTGGAAGCCATGGCGGCTCTCGTGCTGTGTGACCATGCGTTGCGGCATCGCGCGCAGAACATGGGAGCATCTCCACACTCCTGAAGTTTCGCCGATGTCGCCACAGACTCTGCTCATCGTCGGCGGTATTTTTCTTCTCTATCACACGATAAGAGGATGGCAAAAGGGAGTTGCCCGCTGTTTTGTCAGTCTTGTGGCGCTTGGGCTTTCTTCGTTAGCGGGCTATTATTTCGGCACGCTGGCGGCGCCTGTATTACGCGGCATCCTGCCCTATCCGGATTTTATTATCGCCCTCGTTGCGGGGTTTATCGTGGCCTTGCTGGTGTATATTTCGATTTGGATTTTTTCGATTGTTCTTCTTAAGCGCACCTCTCACCAAAAGTCCGGCATCATCCGATTTTTTTACGGCATTGGTGGTGGCGTTCTGGGGTGTTTTTATGGGTTATTAATGCTGGGTGCGATCATATCGCTTTTCAGGGTATTTGGCTCCTACGCCGAATCGCAGGCAAATAATGATTCAGGAGCAAGGAAGCACGCGCTTCACAGCAGCCCTGCATTGGACAACCAACTGGTAAGGATAAAAAAGACACTTGAAAGCGGACTCTCTGGAAGCGTGGTTGAGAAAACGGACATTATCCCAGCGAAACTTTACGATACGCTGGAAAAGTCGGGTCGCGTATTCGCCAATCCCGAGGCAATTTCACGTTTCGGAAATGAACCCGCCGTGCAGAAACTGAAAGAAACGCCTCAGGTGGCCGCCATTCTGAACGATGCGGAATTTAACGAAGCCGCTGCGAATCGGGATTTTGTCCAGATGTTGCGCAATAAAAATGTCATCGCCGCAGCGAACGACCCTGAATTTAGAAAGCTTATCATGGAGTTCGACCTCAATAAGGCGCTGGATCATGCATTGCAAAAGCCGCCCCAAAAACAAAAAAAGCCCCAGCCCACGCCATAATGGGGCAGTGCAGAAGCGCTTCCGGCGAAAAATTCTGCGTCGCACCGCTTCTTCGGCTTGAATGTTGAACGCTGAATGTCGAATCTTGGCCCTTTAACGAATGAGCAATAATTACATCGTCACCATCGGCCTTGAAGTGCATGTGCAGCTTAAAACGCGCAGCAAAATGTTTTGCGGATGCGCTGTGGGTTTTGGCGCGGAGCCGAATACGCACGTTTGCCCGGTTTGTCTTGGCTATCCTGGCTCCCTGCCGGTCATGAATGAAGCGGCTCTGGAGTCGACCGTGCTTGCGGGTCTTATGCTTGATTGTAAAATTGCACCCGTCTGCAAATTTGACCGGAAAAACTACTTCTATCCGGACATGCCGAAGAATTATCAGATTTCCCAGTACGACATGCCGCTCTGCGAGGGGGGCTTCGTTCCCTTGTTTGATATGGCTTACCCCAAGGATGCCCAGAAGAGCATCGCTAATCCGGATAAGAAAGTCCGCCTCACCCGCATTCATCTTGAGGAAGACGTGGCCAAAAGTTTTCACATGGAAGGAGCAACGGGCATTGATTTTAACCGCGCCGGCACACCGCTTCTGGAAATTGTTTCCGAGCCGGATATCGACTCTCCCGAAGAGGCTTTTGCGTATCTCACCTCGCTTCGGCAGATCATGGTCTATGGCGACGTGAGCGATGCAGATATGGAGAAAGGCCAGCTGCGGTGCGATGTGAATGTATCCGTGCGTCCGGTAGGCACGACGGAATTTGGCACTAAGATTGAACTTAAAAATCTGAACTCCATCAGCGGTGTCCGCAGGGCACTTGCGTATGAAATTCCCCGCCAGATTGAGACCCTGGAATCCGGTGGCCGCCTGCAGCAGGAGACGCGCCGCTGGGATGATGTCCGCGGCGAGACCGTTCTCATGCGCATCAAGGAATCCGCACATGACTACCGCTATTTTCCCGATCCCGATTTAATGCCCGTCAAGACAGAAGTGTTTATGGAAGCAGCGCAGAAGCGGCTTCCTGAGCTTCCCGGCGCGCGGCGCGCCCGCTTTGAGGAACAGTATGGAGTCAGCTCCTATGATGCAGGCGTTCTGGCCAATGACCTTGCTCTGGCTTCTTATTTTGAAACAGCGGCAAAAAGCGCACGCAAACCAAAGAATGTCGCCAACTGGATTATTAACGATCTGCTGAGCGCACTTTCCAATTCATCGTTGGAGATTGAGCAGTGTCCGATCAGGCCGGAAATGCTCGATGAGCTCATTAACCTTATCGACGAGGGAAAGATCAGCGGAAAACAGGGTAAGGAAGTTTTCGCCGAGATGTTTTCCACGAGTAAGGGGGCATTGGTCATCGTCGAACAAAAGGGGATGAAGCAGGAAAGTGATAGCGGAGCCATCGAACCCTTCTGCGATGAGGTCATTCTGGCGAATCCCAAATCTGTTGAAGATTACCGCGCGGGTAAAACCGCTTCTCTCAATTTCCTAAAAGGCCAGGTCATGAAGCTTTCTAAGGGGAAGGCCAACCCTAACGTCGTTGACCAGATTTTAAAAACAAAACTTGAGGCATAAACTACTAATAGTAATCAACTTAAGTAATTAATTTGGCTGAATTTACTATTTTATCCAATTTTCTGGGCGATTGCTTCATACATACAAAGTATTGACATCGGATATACAATATAGGAAATTAACAGCAGAATGAGCGTCCCCCTAAAGTCTCAACACTCTTCAGGATTTACGCTGGTAGAACTGCTGGTGGTCATTGGCGTGATATCCTTGATGATGATGTTGGCCGCGCCTGCCTTCCGATCGATATCGGGCAGTAAAGGTCTTGTGCAGGCAATGAATACTACGACCAGTTATCTGGAACTGGCGCGCAGCGAGGCGCAGACCCGACAAACCTACACATGGGTCGCATTTGGAAGCACTGCCAATACGAATAGCTCGGGCAACTACGAGTTCTGCATCGCAGTCGCTGCTTCGACAGATAATATTGCTTACGGCGGCAACAAACCTAATTTTTTGACGAGGGTTCAGCGGTTTGAAAATATTAAACTCAGTACCTGGCAGGCAGGTTACGGCGTCAATATAGCCCAGGGAAATGTCGCTATTTACCCCGCGCTTAGTTACGGCGTAGTGAATCCAGTCATTTTCAGTACGGTGGTTACCTTTACTCCTGATGGTCAGGTCTTGTTGATTGGTGCCAGTAACGGTATCTCCTCGACGATCCCCTATGTGCCCCTCGCAAATGTTGTGCTCGAATCCTACCATGGCACGAATACCCCCATCGAGCGGGGAGTCATTGATATCTATGGAGGCACGGGTGCCATTCGGCAGGAGGGATTTACGCCATTAGGAAGTCAGTATTGATATGAAATCTAAGTATTTCTTATTTTGTAAAGAAAAGGGATTCTCTCTCACCGAGGTTGTAATGGCTTTGGGAATTATTACCTTCTCGGCTCTTGCGGTCATGGGGTTGCTGCCCATGGCGGTGCAATCCTCCCGGCAAAGTTATGATCAGACGAGAGCTACGCAATTGCTCAACAGCTTCGTAAGCGGGTTTCATTCTTTGCAGACGGTCAGCGGTGGTTACACCCTGCCACCTCCCTTTACCAACGCCAGCTATGTCATGGCGCTGTCAGCCAATACGAACAGAGTTCTCACTGCAACGGCGCCATTTCCTATATACCTTACGCAGGATATGGGGATTACCAATCAGGCAAATGCCCGGTTTGTAATGACGGCATTCATCACGCCCCCCTGGACAAACGGATACGGCGGTTCTGTCTATGCCACCATCGCATGGCCTGCGACCGCTGTGCTTCCCACAGCCACGAATTATTGGAGCAACAGTATAG
>JBDSIH010000174.1:0-7465 GCA_039918055.1 Chthoniobacterales bacterium | reverse complement strand
CGGATCGCAGAATGGAAAGTGTGGTGGCCAAAGTCTCGTTTGATCCGTTTTCTTACGTCCGGAGATCTTCGCAAAAGATGACGATTCAGAATATTGCACTCGGAGGCGAAGAGCTTGTCCGCGTCGTTGTGCGCGAAGCTACGTATAATAAAGTCGCGCATAAACTGCCGCAGATGGGCGACTATCAGCCAGAGATTGTTTACGAGAAGGCGGGTATCATTGAGCTTGATCCTCGCGATGAAGCAGAGATTGCACATATCAATCAATTGACAGAGCCGCAATTGGTCACTGTGCGCGACGGATTGGAAATTCCCGTCATAGCCGCATTCCGTCTTCTTGCAGCGAGAATCGAAGCAAAGCATCCCATTCTATTAAAGGATATCCTCTCTCCCATTCCGCATTCCGAAATCCCAAATCCGCAATTCACCGATTCATTATTAACCGCCGCTACGAATATGGGTTCGCTGCTCTGCGATGGAATTGGTGATGCGATTCTTATCCAGGGCGAAGACGCTCCAGGCCAATCGCTTCGCCTGGCGTATAATATTTTGCAGGCGGCTGGATGCCGGATTTTTAAAACGGATTACGTGGCATGTCCTTCATGCGGCCGAACGCTTTTCAATCTTCAGGAAACCACGGCGCGTATCAAGGCGTCCACACTTCACCTAAAAGGCGTCAAGATTGCGATCATGGGCTGCATTGTGAACGGGCCCGGCGAAATGGCGGATGCGGATTTCGGCTATGTGGGCGGAGCTCCCGGAAAAGTAAATCTGTATGTCGGAAAAACGGCAGTGAAATTCAATATTCCCGAGGCGGAAGCCGTGGAGCGGCTGAAGGATCTGATTCGCGAACATGGCAAGTGGGTTGATCCCGCTCCGGAAATCACAGATGCAGTCAACGTCTGATCTTCATGAACGAAGCCGGAAAATTTCTTGTCTATGTAGGAGCCGCCATCGCAATCGTCGGTGGCCTGATCTGGCTTGGCTTTGGAAGCTGGATTGGGAAGCTGCCCGGCGATCTTGCCTTCCATAAAGGAAGCTTCGGATTTTATTTTCCGATTACGACCTGTCTGCTCATCAGCATCGTGCTGACTTTGGTCCTCTGGCTCTTTCGGCGTTGATTAGTCGAAAAAAAACGGGCGATCTGACAAATTTCAGACCGCCCGAATTTATTTCTTTAGCCTACGACCGGGGGTTCGAGCGCCTTCTCCTTTTCAGCAAATTCTCTGCTGAGCTTATCCATTTCGGTAGTATCCGAAGTGGTCATACCCATGCCGGTTTTTTCGCTTAACAGGACGGCCATTAACTGGCTGAAGAGATTGTTTCCATTGGAAACACCACCTTCTGGGCTGCTGCCGCCACTGTCGCCCATAACAAACAGGCGTTCAGGAACGAGCGGTTGCGCACTCTTGGCGAAATGTTCCGCCACGAGATTGACGGCAAACAGCTTTGGATCGCCGTAAGCGCGGATTTTCTGCAGCGAGACTGTGGCCTCGGAGAGACCGATCTGCGCGATTTTCGAAGCCTCACCTTTACCAAGGAGTTCCTGGGCACGGGATTGACCTTCCGCAAGGGCGACATTCTTTTTCGCCAGACGTTGCGCTTCGGCAAGTTGCGCTTCACCCCGGTTGGCGAAGACTTCGATTTCGATTTTTGTTTCGGTCAGTTCCTTCTGCTTCTCGGCAGCAGCGTTGGCCTGGTTCAGTTGCTTCAACTGATTGGCCGTCTCTTCCTGCTTGAGATACGTGGCTTTACGCTCCTCGGCCAGACGGCGCTGACGAAGCTGGTCAAACAATTGTTCAATAGGATCCTGTCCCGCAGGAATATTAGCAGTCGATTCGGGGCGTCCGATCAGAACGGCTACGCAGTTGATATCGTAATTCTGAAAACGCTGTCCGAGCGCTTCGGTGGCGCGCTTCTGGATTTCCTCACGTTTCGTTAATAAGTCCAGCATGTTGGAGGACTGCGCGACATCGCGGAAATACGCAGTCAGGATTGGATCGAGCGTCTGACTGATCAGGCGCTTCACGTCTCCGAATCTCTGCACCACGCTCGACGCTTTTTCGTAATCGATATGAACAACAAGGGACAGTGGCAGTACGGGCTCGTACGCATCTGCGGTAACGAGCTCGATGCTGTTCAGACCTTCGTCGTATTTGTGGAGCTCCGTGCTGCCGGTGATCCAGCGGAGAACAAAGTTCACCGTCGGCACGAGTTCCACCTTCAGGGCGTAGGGATTCAGTGCATATTTACCAGGCGTAAGCGCCTGACGCCATACACCACGTTGTCCATTTTCCACCTGTTCGCCGTAGCGGAAAGTCGCTCCCGTAACGTCGGTACCAAGGCTTCCATAATAGGAAACCACCACTCCGACATAACCAATCGGAATCACGGTCTTGGGCTGCGTCTCAATCGTGGCAAACCAGCGGTTGATAAAAAACGTACCGTCGGTAAGCACCTGAAGCTGCTTGCCTCGTTTACCGCCAAGGGCGAGGAACGTCTCGGGATCCTGGAAGTAATTATGCCCCTCCTTGTCTCCTTTGACTTCGGGCGCAATTAATTCGCCGGGCGGAATGGAAGGACCATCCTGCACGCTGACGACACCGATATTATCGGAAGGGAGAATCTTGGTAAGCCCTTCTTCCGGCGTGGTATCCACAAGGCCGTGACTGCCGTGGCCGATGATGACGGGTTCAAACCCGCGTATCGTGCGGAACTGGCGCTGCCATTCTCCGTACTTGGTTTCCTCATTATCGCGGATCGGGCCGGAATAGACATAGTCTTCCGTAATCACCACGAAGAGCGACAGGTTCAAGGCATAGACACCTTCACGCAGGATGAGACGCTGACGACCGCGCTGACCGCCATTTGCCATAAACTCGTGGGCATCCTGGAAATGATTGCATTCAATAACATGACCAAGCGTCTGCTCCGGCGGTAATGGAATACCATCGCGGGCATAGACATAGCCGATCTTGCTTTCGGAAACGGTGACCAACGGCTGCTTATGCACCCGGTACTGCCACGGGAAATAGCCGAAATGCACGCCACCACGCAGGATTGCCCCCTGATAGCCGGCTTCGCCATTTAAGGCAATGATCCGGCCCTCCTTAAGGGAGCCGCGTGACGACCAGAGCTTCTCCAGTATGCCGATGGAGGTATGCGGGATATAGCGCACGCCGACCAGCCACGGCAGGAATGCTGCCAGAATGAGGATTCCGACAGTCCAGAGCAGGTATATGATGTTGGATTGATGTAGTATGTTCATGGTTTTGTTGTGTTTTGGGTTCGATAAAAGCGGGTAATGCGAGTTAAGGGTGTCAGAGACCTTTGCGGTTGAACGTGTATAAACAGCGTCGTAAAGCGTCTGATTGAAGCCACAGCCAGCGGCTTAAGATGTCGGCCTAAATGCCGCTTCCTAAAAAAATAGCCAGGCTTTGGGACCTGGCTGAGTGTAGAAGTTGGATCATAAGATCTCCTGTCTGAATGGTAGAACTTCCCTTCTGCCGGTCAAGAGAAAGTGAAAAATCCAGAGTATAATACCGGCTGCCATTTCACCTGAATCGTCGGTAGGGTTTGTTTTTCGATTGAACTTCTCGGCGGTACTAGCGATAAAGAACCCCAATACCTACATGCTATGAAAAAGTTTCTTCCTATTCTGCTCGCTGTTGGTGCCCTCGCGATGTTCTCTTCCTGCGTCACGACCAAGGCAATCGTTCGAAATAAAAATGTCAGTGAACAATGGCTCGCTAGTCAACACAGAGGCCAGGCAAAGGTCAATGTGACCGGCACCTATACTTCTGCTGTCTATCATTGGGGTGGCGCTCAGCTCGTTCAAAAGGGCTCGGAAGTTACCGGAACCATCGGCAGCTACAAGCTTCATGGCGTTGTGCGCGGTTACCGCGTCTACCTCCTGGCTTCCAGCGGCAGCCTCGACAAGTATTCTATAATTCTCAGTGCGAAGGGCCAGGATCTCGTAGGAGCTTTCTCCGACTCGATCCCGTTCTCCATTCAGGAAGCGGAACCAATGACGCTCACAAAAATCAATCTGTAATTTAAATTTTACTTCTAACCTCTTTAATGCGCCACCGGAAAACGGTGGCGCATTTTTTTGATCATGCACGATATTCGATTTCAAAAACTCGCGGAAGTTCTCACCTCTCACTCGACAAAACTGAAGGCCGGAGAAAAAGTTCTCATCGACGCCTTTGATATTCCCGACGAAATGGTCGTCGCCCTGATCCAGGCTGTACGCAAACGCAAGGCGGTGCCATTTGTTCAGCTGCATCACGCGCGCATTTCCCGGGAAATCGGGCTCTTTGCCGCTGCGGAGCAACTGGATATCAGCACAGAGATAGAACTCGCGCGCATGAAAAAAATGGATGCGTACATTGCGCTGCGCGGAAGTCATAATATCACCGAGATGTCGGATATTCCGGAAGACCGCATGCGCCTCATCGGCACGAAGATGAGGCCCGTCCAGAATTACCGGGTCAATCAAACAAAATGGGTCGTGCTTCGCTGGCCCACGCCCGGAATGGCGCAGCAGGCGCAGATGAGCACCGAAGCATTTGAAGATTTTTTCTTCCGCGTCTGCACACTCAATTACGCAAAGATGTAGCCCGGCATGAATGCGCTGAAAAAACTCATGGAGCGCACGGATCGCGTGGAGCTTACCGGCCCCGGCACGGATCTTCGCTTCAGCATCAAGGGAATCGGCGCCGTCACCTGCGGCGGTGACCGCAATATTCCGGACGGTGAAGTCTTTTCCTGCCCCGTAAAGGACAGCGTGGAGGGCCACGTCACTTTCAATGCACCCAGCATTTATCAGGGCACGGCGTTTGATAATGTGCGCCTCGAATTTAAAAGCGGGAAAGTTGTCAACGCAACGGCGAACAACACCAAAAAGCTCAACGAGATTCTCGATTCCGACGCAGGCGCGCGCTACATCGGCGAATTTTCCCTGGCCTTCAATCCCCATATCCTGCACCCGATTCGCGATATTCTATTCGACGAAAAAATCGCGGGTTCTTTCCACTTCACACCCGGACAGGCTTACGAGACTGCGGGCAATGGCAACAAGAGCCAGATCCACTGGGACATGGTGAATATTCAGCGCAAGGATTATGGCGGCGGCGAAGTCTGGTTCGATGGAAAGCTCATCCGCAAGGACGGTCTCTTCCTTCCAAAAGCACTGCAGGCACTGAATCCAAATCGACTAAAGTAGAATTGTAAAACCTACCCCGTTTTCTTTTTGGAAGCGGGTTCGGTTTTCTTCGACTCTTCCTCAAACTGCGCACGCCAGAACTCGAGACGTTCCTTAATACGTTTTTCGAGACCGTTTTCCGTCGGCTCGTAATACGTGCGGCCTTCAGGAAGGTAAGCCTGCGGAATGTAACCGCTCTCATCATCGTGGCTGTATTTGTAATCTTTACCGTGTCCGAGTTTTTTCGCGCCGGCGTAATGGCTGTCCCGCAAGTGCAGGGGAACCGCCAGCGTGCGCCCCTCTTTCACGTCTTTCATGGCGGCAATGATGCCCATGTAGGAGCGATTACTCTTCGGCGCAGTCGCCAGATAAACGGTGGCATGCGCGAGCGGGATCTGCGCCTCGGGCATGCCGACAAATTCCACAGCCTGTTGCGCCGCAACGGCAACGACCAGCGCATTGGAATCCGCAAGACCCACGTCTTCGCTGGCGCAAATCACGATGCGGCGTGCGATGAACCGAATGTCCTCGCCCGCATGCAGCATCTTCGCGAGCCAGTAGAGTGCGGCATTTGGATCAGAGCCGCGCATGCTTTTAATAAATGCGCTGATGGTATCGTAATGCTGATCGCCATCTCCGTCATACACGACGGCTTTCTGCTGAATGCTTTCCTCGGCGACTTCTAAAGTGATGTGAACTAGCCCGTCCTTGCCTGCCTCCGTCGTGCGTGCGGCAATCTCAAGGGAGTTCAGGCATTTGCGGCCATCGCCATCGCTGACAATGGCCAGATGCTTGGCGGCGGCGTCATCCATCTGGATTTTCATTTTTCCAAGTCCGCGCTCTTCATCCCTAAGCGCGCGCTGAATTAATTCGAGAAGGTCTTCCTCGCCGAGTGGCTCCAGCTGAAAAACCTGCGAGCGGGAAACGAGCGGGCTGTTGACGTAGAAATAGGGATTGTGCGTCGTCGCCCCGATCAGGCGTACGCCGCCGCTTTCCACACTGGGAAGAAGGACATCCTGCTGCGCTTTATTGAAGCGATGAATCTCATCTATAAAAAGAATGGTTCGTTCGCCGCGTTCGCGCATCCGGTGCTGACCGGCGGCAATGACTTTGCGCACTTCTGCTGTCGAGCCTTCTACGCCGCTCACCTCTTCAAAGCGGCAATGTGTGGATGCCGCGATTACGCGTGCCAGACTTGTTTTTCCCACACCGGGAGGGCCGTAAAGAATGATCGAGGCGATGCGGTCCGCTTCAATTGCCCGGCGCAATAATTTCCCCTCTCCTAAAATATGCCGCTGTCCGGACACTTCATCCAGCTTGCGGGGACGCATCCTCGCTGCCAGCGGGGCATTTTCGTCCACTGCGGCATCATTAGCGGGATCTGTAAAAAAGTCCTCCACGTGCTCACTATAGGCGAGTCGGTTTCACTCGCAAGCCGTAGCAATCCTGTATATAGTTTTCCTGTGCCAAAAATTCTTGTTCCCGTTGATTTCAGTGACGTCACCGCCGGTGTCGTCGAGGCGGCACGCCTGATGGCGAAGACCATGGGCGCGCAGTTGATGCTCCTTCATGTCGTGGAGCCGATCCCGCAATTCGTCGGCGGCGAGGCTGCTTTCGATATGATGCAGGCTCCGATTCCACAAAATTTGGACGTTCCCCAAGAGGAACTGGATAAAATTGTCGCCGGAATTAAGGAAGTGGAAGTGACTTCCGCCGTTTCCATGGGCCTGCCGGTCGATGAGATTCTGGATACCATCAATAAGCACAAGGTTGATTACATCGTCGTAGGCTCTCACGGCCATGGCGCCCTGTATCACCTTTTTACCGGCAGTGTCGTGACCGGAATCCTTCGGGACGCCACCTGCCCGGTAGTCGTGGTTCCCGCCGCGAAGAAAAAATAAAGCCTGTTGCTTTGCGGAGTTAATTTCCGGGATATGCGCAGTCGAATTAAGGTTCTGTTTGTATGCGGGAAAAATCTGAAGAGAAGCCCTACCGCGGAAAAGATTTTTCAGAATGATAGCCGTATATCTGCGAAATCCGCAGGAGTAGCGGAAACGAGCCGGAGAAAAATTAACATGGCAGACCTGCAATGGGCCGAGCTGATCCTCGTCATGGAGCGCAGGCATGCCGCGCGGATTTATGCACAATTTAAGGATTCTGGCCCTCTGCCACCGATTAAAATTCTCGATATTCCCGATGACTATGAGTTTATGGATTCTGAACTCATCGCTCTCCTGAACGCGTCAATGGAAAGCGTTCT
>JBDSIH010000173.1:0-3870 GCA_039918055.1 Chthoniobacterales bacterium | reverse complement strand
CAGCAAGAGCTGCGCCTATCCGCAGCCGATGTGGCAGGTCATGGGCACTGCCGGAGGCCTTATGGGAAGCCAGGGGGCGCTCTCCTGGAAATATGTGGATTTCTCGAAACTTCCTCCGCGCCCGGTGGACAAGACGCCCACGCCAGATCGTAGCTATAATTCCGAAACCTATGACTGGCAGGAGGAAAGCTGGACAGCGCCGGATGATCAGCCGAATACCTACAAGTGCTTCTATGCGGATGTCTACAAGACCCTCCAGGAGAATGCCCCGCTGGTCATTACCCCCGAGAGCATCAAGCGCCAGATCGCCCTTCTGGAAAAATGCCGTAACCTTTCTCCAAACATTTAAATCACTCTCTCCTTATTAAAATTTTATGAAATACTCTATTTTCTCCCTCACACTTCCGCAATACACCCCAGCGGAAGCCGCCAAAGTCATCAAGGAGGCCGGTTACGATGGCGTCGAGTGGCGTTGTCTGCAACAGCCTGATGAACTTCCCGTAGTACCTAATCTATGGGGCAGTAATCGCACCACGCTCGATACACGGTACTGGAAAAAGTTGGTGCCTGAATATCGCGCCATCATGAATGATAATGGTCTGGAGTTTTCCAACCTTGCCACCTATTGCCAGGCCAGCAACACGGATGACGTCAAGGCATGTATTGAAATCGCCAAAGAAATCGGATCCCCGCGTCTTCGCATCTGCGGCAGCTGGTATCGGGGAGCAGCCAATTATAATGAGCTCTACAAAGAGGCGCGTGCACAATTCACTAAAGTGAGTGAACTGTGCAAGGATGCCGGTGTGCAGGGTCTTCTCGAATTGCATCCAGGCAGCATCACCCCTTCCGCCTCGCTTGCACTGCGCCTGCTTGATGGTCTCGATCCAAAACATATCGCTGTGATGTATGATCCCGGCAATATGGCGATGGAAGGCTATGAAAACTGGCAACTCGGCTGTCAATTACTCGGACCTTATCTCGCTTATTGTCACATCCAGAATACACGCCATCGCGCTATCGGCGGGACCCCCAGTGGAGCCGTACACTGGGTTCGGGAAGATTGTGAGCTCCATACAGGGCTGGTGGATTGGATTTCTGTTTTCAAGGCTTTCAATGCTGTCGGCTATGATGGCTGGGTGAGCAATGAAACACATCAGATACCACAAGGATCATCACCGGATCAAATTCGCGATGATCTTCTCCATCTGAAGCGTTGCGTGGAATTAGCTTCTGCAGAGTAATGCGGTAAGTCTATCGTTCAAATACCTATGAAAATTTATATCCTCTGCGATATGGAAGGCATCTCCGGGATTCGGAGAGCCGTCCAGGTTCGAACGGATAATGCCGAATACGAGGAGGGTCGCAAGCTTATGATGCAGGACATCAATGCAGCGATAGCAGGAGCCTTTGAAGGCGGCGCCAAAGAGGTCATCGTGGCAGATTGCCATGCCGGAGGCGGACAGGTGCGTATCGGCGACATGGATACACGCGCGGTATACGAACTGCCTGGCATGGGCTGTATTATGCCATCCCTGGATAAAACATTCAGCGGAGTCATCTTACTGGGCCATCATGCCATGGCAGGAACCATCAATGGTTTTCTCGACCATACGATGAGCTCTGCGGGGTGGTTTGAGTTTAGCATTAATGGAAAAGTTGTTGGAGAGATCGGTATAGAAGCTGCTTATGCAGGCCATTTCGGGGTTCCCGTCATCATGGTTTCAGGAGATGCCACCACAGGCAAAGAAGCCGTTGCGACTCTTGGCAAAGTGGAAACAGCCGTCGTCAAATGGGGTATTGGCCGGGAGAAAGCCAAATGTCTCCCACCGGAGAAAGCGCATGCCATTATTCAAAAAGCGGCAAAGCGTGCCGTGGAAAATGCAAAATCCTTCCGCCCCTACAAACCCCGGCTTCCCGCAACAGCCCAGATCACCCTTTATCGCAGTGATATGATTGACGCCTATGTTGGCCGCCCTAACATTGAACGCGTGAACGCCCGGACCATGCGAACCAAACTAAAGCGCATGCTGGATATCGTTCGCTGGTTAAGTTAGGCGACAGCGTTCCGGGTTGTTTTTCGTATAGGATTTTAAAAAAAACGCTCTATCCTTCGCTTCATGAGAAAGCGCGAGGGTATTACTCGCATGACAACGCCGGAATTAACGGCGTTGAATTTTAATATTGTTGTTTCCACCAGTTCCAAATGCGGACGTGGCTGGAACCTGCCCGTTCGTTCGTGGCCAGAGTATCGCCTTTTGCTCGTTCGCGGGGGTTGTGGCGAACTGATTTTTCCAGACCGCTCCTGCAAATTGAAACGCGGAGACCTCGTTTTCGGTATGCCGGGAGAAATATATGGCTTCCGGCAAAATGAAAGAACGCCGCTGGTGACTTCCGCCATTCGTTTTGAAGCGTTAACGGCTCAAAAACGTAAAACAACCCTGCCGCCAAATTTTCGTCCGAAAATTTGGATGAAGATGGAAGGCTTCTCACTGCTAGAGCAATTAATGCTGCGGTTGACCAACTCCATCCCGACAATCCCCCATGCGGCAAATAATTTGAGCGATACCCTACTGCGTTCGATTCTTTGGCTCATTCGTGAAGATTGCCACAGCAGCGATAATCTCCAGAGCCCATCGCTGGCTTTTCAGGAGCTGAGACCAGCTTTAGAATATCCCTTTCAGCAAGGTAAGCTCGATCCGGGAACGGAGCAGTTGGCGCGGCTTTGCGGAATGTCCGCCAATACATTTCGCCGCAGGATCCGGCTTTGCTTTGGTCAATCGCCTAAGCAGTTTCTTTTGCAACGCAGAATGGAGCGGGCTAAGGTTCTTCTGCTCGAGTCTCCCTACACCGTGGAAGCTATCGCTGCGGAATTGGGATATAGTGAGACGGCTCACTTTCACCGGCAATTTAAGAAGGCGACCGGCCTCAGTCCGGGAAGTTTTCGTACATCCCGCCAGTGATGGAAAAAGACAATTCGTGAGAGGTTAGGGCATGGCGGAAAATATATATCCCCATTAAGGTGCATACATGAAAAATTCATCCACCGCCCCAGGCTCACTCTCCGCAAAACAGGTTGCTGACTATTACCAGAATGGCTATCTGGTTGTTCGTGGTCTGATTGATCCCGAAACCGTCGAATTCGCCAAAAAGTCCATTGATGACTACATCATAGAGCACCCGACTGAAGTTTCCTACGAACCTGAAATTCTGAAGGATCGCGCTCCGGAAAGCATGAGCGTAGAGGAAAGGCTAATGTCCGTCCGGGGCTTCCACCAAAAGGCGACCAAGGATGAGCGTTTTGCCCATCTGGTAAAATACCAGCCACTCGCAGAAGCTCTGGTTTCCTTTCTGGGCGACGATATTAAAGTCGTGCAGGACATGGCGCTAATCAAGCCGCCACATGTCGGCTCCGAAAAGCCCACGCACCAGGATGCTGCCTATTTTGAACTCGAGCCTTTCGATCAGGTCATGGGCACCTGGTGGGCGCTCGATGCCGCCACAGTAGAAAACGGCTGCATGTTCGTGTGGCCGGGAACGCACCGCCTGCCAGTCGTCGAGCATCTGGATCAAGAAGGTTCTCCGCATAAAGTCATCAATCCCGAGTTTATTGATCCTTCCCAGCAGGTAGCTCTGCCCATGAATCCCGGCGATGTGTTGTTTTTCTCAAGCAGAATATTCCACTTCACCCCGCCGAATAAATCTGACCATCGCCGCCGCTCCCTGCAGGTTCATTATGGCAGCGCCCATTGCCGCGTCATCCCTGGGATGAAGGCGCGTAAATACACGCTCGTTCACGGCAAATCACAGCCACACGGATTCTAACGGCTCGGGATACTTCCAGGCAGCAGGGTAATTCCCTGCTGTCTTCCG
>JBDSIH010000172.1:0-8944 GCA_039918055.1 Chthoniobacterales bacterium | reverse complement strand
CGGCTCACCGCCGATCGTGCCCGCCGGGTTCACCGCGTTCTGCGTTTTGACGGCGGAGAGAATTTCCGGGATCGTGAGCCCCAGCTTCGAGAGGGTGTCGGGCTTTACCCAGATGCGCATGGCGTATTGACCGGATCCGAAGATTGTGACGCTGGCGATGCCGCTAATACGCGTCAACGGGTCATAGAGATTGATGTAGCCGTAGTTGGCCAGAAAAACAGAGTCATAGGTCTTATTGGGCGAGGAGAGGGCAAAAATAAGGAGAGGACTGGAGGTGCCCTGTGCCACGGTGACACCGAAGCTATTGACGGCCTGCGGAAGCTGGGATGCCGCCTGGGTCTGGCGCATCTGCGTGAGAATCTGGTCTGTGTTTGGATCCGTGCCGACCTGAAAAACGACGTTCAGAGACATCGAGCCGTTATTGGCATTGATGGAATACATGTACTCCATGCCCTGCACACCGCTCATCTGCTGTTCGATCGGCGTGGCTACGGATTCATCCACGGTAATCGCATCCGCGCCAGTGTATGTGGTTGTAACCTGAATCTGCGGAGGAACGATATTCGGAAACTGCGCAACCGGCAGGCTGGACAGACTTACAATACCAACGATGACGGTAATAATCGCGATAACCATCGCGACAATCGGACGATTGATGAAAAATTGTGACATCGCGATTAGTTAGCTGGAGTGGCTGCCGGGGAGGATTGCGGAGCAGGGGATGCCGTGGGAGTGGTCGATGCAGGTGTGTAAGGCGCCGGGCGCACGGAAGTTCCATTTGCCATTACTTTCTGCAGGCCTTCCACAATGACTTTATCTCCAGATTTGAGGCCGCTTTTCACGACCCACAGACTGCCGTAGCGCTGGCCGAGCTTTACGATGCGCACTTCGCTTTTGTTATCGGAATTAACGACAACAACCTGGTAGCTCGTTCCCTGAATCTGATTGACGGATTGCTGTGGGATAACCATCGCGTTTTTCAGCGTGTTTACCTGGGCAATTACCTTGGCATACTGACCGGGGCGCAAAATATTATCCGCGTTGGGAAAAAGTCCGGCGATGATGATCGTTCCCGTCGTGGGATCCACCTGACGATTGACGAAATCAAAGACGCCTTTTTGGGGATACATCTCTCCATTTGCCAGTTTCATCTCAAGGTGTTGAGGACGCTTCTCCATAGGCAGATTGGCCGCTTCATCCAGCTTGTCGGCATTATCAAGATATTCCTGCTCGCTGATAGGGAAGTAAACCCGAGTGGGGTTCACCTGTGACATGGTTGTCAGCACGGAGTTATCCCCACTGCCGACGAGATCGCCGATCTGCGCCATTGCCTTACCGACGATGCCATCCAGAGGAGCGGTAATCGTGCAGTAGTTCACATTCAGTTGCGCTGCTTCCACATTCGCCTGAGCCGCTGCCGAGGCGGCGATATCCGCCTGCGCGGATTGCGTGGAAGTATCAAACTCCTGCTGGCTGATTACTTTTGTCTTATACAACTGCGTTTGGCGGGCGAGGGTGGATTGCGCGAGATTTGCTTTTGCCTGCATCTGCGCCAGCGTCGCCTGAGCCTGTGCCAGCGTTGCCTGGAAAGGCCGTGGATCGATCTGGAACAAAATCGTTCCGCCCTTTACAAAAGAGCCTTCTTGATAGTTCTGGCTCAGCAGGTAACCGGTTACACGCGCGCGAATCTGCGCATTTTGAAAACCATCGGTCGATCCGATCCATTCTTTAATGACCGGCACATCCATCTGTGTGACTTCAGTTACCAGAACTTCCGGTATCTGGATTTGTTTTTCTACCGGCTTTTGGCATCCGAGGGGGAGGGTTGCGGCGATGGCGCAGGTAATTAAGAGTAGCGAGTGTCGCCGGGTGTGGGATTGTTTCATAGAAGATCGAATCAAATTGCTGGTGCATAATTAATTAAGTGCCCAACCCCTGCGAGATTTATTTTAGGGGGAAGTCCCGATGCTACATAGGGGTAAAAAATCGCCGATTTCCAATGCTTGTGAAATTTTTCACAAATAGACTTGTCATTCCTGCGATGATTATTCATTTTTTTACTCATCGTCTGTCTGGCGAAAAGGAATTCACGGTAGATTTTGCTGTGCATTCCTTTTGGTTTTAGGCATTCAATTAATTTTTCCGATGCTTAACTTTATTATCATTGCTGAGGACGTTTCCCTGACTGCGAAAGCATTCAGCGATCATCCGTTGACGATGTTCATCACCAATTCCGTCCTCGTGGCATTGATTGTTACCGTGACAATCCTTTGTCTGGCCCGTCGTGCGACACGCCGTATGGAATTGATTCCCGGACAGGGGCAGAACGTGTTTGAAGCCATTGTCGAATCCCTTTACGACACTTTCGAAGGCATTGTCGGAAAGCACATGGCGCCTAAAACCTTCAGCCTTCTCGCTTCGCTATTTCTCTATATTCTTGTCTGTAACTGGTTCGGCCTTATTCCCGGAGTGGGTTCGATCGGCTGGGGTGCGCCGGAACATGCAATTTTCCCGCAGAATATTGAGCACATGGCAGTGCCTATTTTCCGTCCCACGATGGCGGATTTGAATACTACTCTCGGATTGGCGCTCGTGTTCATGATTTTCTGGCTCTACTGGTCACTTAAGGAAAATGGTTTAGGCGGATTTCTTGCGCATATTTTCGGTATGAAGGGCGGCTTCAAAGGATTCATGGTTCTCATCATGGCTCCGATTTTCTTTTTCGTCGGTATGATTGAAGTGGTTTCCATCCTCTTCCGTCCCGTTTCTCTTTCAATGCGACTTTTCGGTAATATTCTGGCAGGGGAAACACTCCTGGGCACAATGATGGAGATGGGGAAAATATTCCACTTTCCGGAATGGGTGACCTTCATCATCAGTATTACGCTCCCAATTCCCTTTTACTTCCTCGAACTGATGGTCGGGCTGGTGCAGGCACTGGTATTTACTTTGCTCTGCGCAGTCTATATCCAGCTCTCTACTACTCACGACGAAGAACATTAAACACTTTTCCTGTCGGACCGTGCCAAGCGTGCGGAGGCAGGGAACCAAAACCAAACAAAAAGAAATACTATTATGATTAATGTAATTGCTGACGCTGCTACGGCAACAGGCGTAACAGGTAGCTTGAGTCTCGGTCTTGCCGGTCTCGGTGCTGCTATCGGTGTAGGTTTGATCGGCTCCAAAGCCGCTGAAGCCGTAGGCCGTAATCCAGGCGCATCAGGCAAAGTGCTGGTTATCAGCATTCTTGCTATGGCGTTCGCGGAAGCGATCGCGATTTACGCTCTGGTCATGAACCTGATCGGACGATAAGTCGAAAAATATTGAGACTGTGGAGGGATTCCTCCACAGTCTCCCCCTTTTAAAATTATGGAACAAGCCATTCAAATATTAGGAATCAACTGGGCTATGCTGATTGCCCAGAGTATCCTGTTCCTCATTGTCTTTGTTATTCTCAATAAGTTTGCCTTTGGCCCCATCATTACGATGCTTGAAGAGCGCCGCCGCCGGATTGAAGAAGGCCAGGTGAATGCTGAGAAGATCAAGAAGCAACTTGCGGAATCCGAGCTTCGCTACCAGGAAGTCCTCCGTAAGGCCAATGCCGAAGCGCAGAAGCTCCTCGAAGATGCCCGTGGAATTACGGAAGTGCAGACCCAGAAGCAGCTTCAGCAGGCTATCAAGGATGCCGAATCCATTATTGTAAAAGCCAACCAGTCCATCGAGCAGGAACGCAGTAAAATGGTCGACGAAGTCAAAAAAGAAATGGTAGCCCTCGTTGTCGATACCACGGCGAAAGTCGTTGGCAAGATTTTGACTCCCGAAGATCAGAAGCGTCTTTCCGAAGATACGGCCAAGGCAATGGCCCATTAATTGTAATTTTTAAACCCGAATGAAAATCAGCAGAGAGGCAAGAAAACTGGCGCGGGAATTATTCCGTCTCGCATTGGTTGATGGACGACTTGACCACAAGCGCGTGTCGGAAATTATCGACGCCGTGGCCAAGGACAAGCCTCGCAATTACTTTTCCGTCCTAAAGGAACTGCACCGCCTGATTCGCCTCGAAGTGGAAAAACGCCACGCCGTGATCGAAACACCCGTTGCGCTTGATGCCGCCGGGTCCCAGGCGATTGAAAAATCTCTGCAAGCCAAATTCGGAAGTGATATTACCACCGAATTCAAAGTTTCACCTTCGCTGATTGCCGGACTCCGCGTCCGCCTCGGCAGTGACGTATGGGACGGCAGCGTCCTCAGTCGCCTTAACAATCTCAAAGAACAACTCTAATAGATAACATACCATGAGCTCCATCCTTCAAGAACTTGAATCCAAAATCGAAGGTATCCAAAGCGCCTCGACCGCCAAAACTAATGTCGGCACTGTGCGTGAAATCGGTGATGGCGTGGCCCGCATCGAGGGTCTGAGCAGCGCAATGCTCAACGAACTTATCGAATTTCCCGACGGTCTTTTCGGCATCGCTTTGAACCTCGAAGAAACCGAAGTCGGTGTTGTTATCCTTGGTGATTACACCAGCGTCAGCGAAGGCACGGAAGCGAAGACCACGGGTCGTCTGCTTCAGGTTCCTGTCGGTAAAGAGCTTCTCGGCCGTGTGGTCGATTCTCTTGGTATGCCGATCGATGGCAAAGGACCGATCAATGCGAAGACCTTCTATCCTGTTGAAAAGATTGCTCCCGGCATCATCAAACGTAAAAGCGTTTCCCAGCCTGTGCAGACGGGCATCATGTCCATCGACGCGATGATTCCAATCGGTCGTGGTCAGCGCGAACTTATCATCGGTGACCGTGCGACAGGTAAAACCACCATCGCCATCGATACGATGATTAACCAGGCGCAGATCAACAAAGCCGGTCTTGCTTCCGGTGATCCGAACTTCCGCCCTCTCTATAATATCTACGTCGCCATCGGCCAGAAGAACGCAAACATCGCCCGCCTCGTCCAGACTCTGGAAGAAAAAGGCGCTTTGGAATACACAATCATCGTTGCCTCGACTGCTTCCGATAGCGCTACAAACCAATACATCGCTCCCTTCTCGGGTGCGTCGATGGGTGAGTGGTTCATGGATAACGGCATGGATGCCCTCATCGTTTTTGATGATCTTTCCAAACACGCTGTCGCTTATCGTCAGGTTTCCCTTTTGCTCAAGCGTCCTTCGGGTCGTGAAGCGTATCCTGGAGATGTCTTCTATCTACACTCCCGTCTTCTCGAGCGCAGTGCGCGTTTGAATGAAACGAATGGAAACGGTTCACTTACCGCTCTGCCTATTATTGAAACACAGGCTGGCGACGTTTCGGCTTATATTCCGACAAACGTTATTTCGATTACGGACGGTCAGATCTATCTGGAAACCGATTTGTTCTATCAGGGTATCCGTCCCGCAATTTCCGTTGGTCTTTCCGTATCGCGTGTGGGTTCCGCCGCACAGATCAAGGCCATGAAGCAGGTTGCCGGAAAGATCAAGGGAGACCTTGCTCAGTTCCGTGAATTGGCCGCTTTCGCCCAGTTCGGATCGGATCTCGATGCCCGCACCAAAGCACAGCTCGAACGTGGTGGACGTATCGTCGAACTTTTCAAACAGCAGCAATACCAGCCTCTCGCCGTCGAGATTCAGGCATCCCTCATTTGGGCGATGCAGAAGGGTTACTTCGATACGATCCCCGTGGATCGCGTGAAGGAATTTCAGACGAAATTGCTCGAATTTCTTACCACCCGTAAGGAAGGGATTCTTACCAAAGTTCGTGATAAGAAAGCATTCGACGAAGAAATCGAAAAAGAACTCGGTGCAGCCCTTGAAGAATTCAAGGTCATCTTCAGCTAAATAGTTTTACCCGCTTAACACGCAATGGCCAATACACGCGATATCAGACGGCGCATTAAGTCCGTCAAGAACACCGCCCAGATTACCCGGGCGATGCAGATGGTCGCTGCCTCCAAGATGCGGCGCGCCCAGCAGCATGCCACCGCGGGGCGTCCTTATGCGGACTTGCTCAATAAGGTGCTTGTCTCGTTGAAGGACAGTGTAGATCACACCGCGCATCCACTTCTCGAAGTGCGCGAGGTTAAAAAGGAACTCGTCATTCTCGTCAGTACAGACAAGGGGCTTTGCGGTGGTTTGAATACGAACCTTTTCCGTGAAGTCGCCAATCTTGATCCTGCAAAGACCGTTTTTGTCGCGAGCGGAAGAAAAGGCATGCAGTTTCTTGCCCGTATGAAGCGTGAGGTTCTTGCTGATTTTCAATTGGCGGATTCTCCAGCGTTCCTCGATAGCAAGGCCATGTCGAAGTTTGTCATGGAGAAATTCCTTTCTGGTGAAGTTGATCGCGTCAGCGTTCTTTATACCCATTTCGTCAATACACTTACGCTCGTAGCTACCCTTCAGACGGTGCTTCCGATCAGCCCTTTTGACCTGCCCGGTGCTAAGAAAGAAGAAGAGACGCCGGCTTTCACCCCGATGGAAGGAAGCTACCTTTTCGAGCCAAGTGCGCAGGAAGTGCTCGATGCCATTCTTCCCTACTACGTCCATTTAGAAGTTTTCCAGACGGTACTCGATGCTCGCGCATCCGAGCACAGTGCACGCATGGTTGCGATGAAGAACGCTACCGACAATGCAAAGCAGCTCGTCAAGGATCTCACTCTCGAATACAACAAAGTCCGCCAGGCCAGCATTACCACGGAGCTTCTCGAAATCTCCACCGCTGCCGCGGCTATGGAATAACCATTTTCATTAACCCATCAAAGTCAGTCAATAGAACATGAGCACTAAAGGAAAAATCGTTCAGGTCATCGGACCTGTCGTCGACGTGGAATTCAATCCGCAGGATGGAGCTATTCCAAAAATCTACGATGCGCTTGAAATCGAATTCAAAGTCGAAGACAAGCCCACTCGTCTCGTTTTGGAAGTCCAGCAGCATCTCGGTGAAAGCTGGGTGCGCGCCATCGCCATGTCAGCCACCGAAGGTTTGCAGCGCGGAATGGAAGTCACCAATACCGGCGCTCCTATCTCGGTTCCCGTTGGGGAAGGTGTTTTGGGCCGTATCTTCAATGTAACCGGTGACGCGACCGACGAGCGCGGTCCTGTTAAATTCGAGAAGCGCTATCCGATTCACCGCCCTGCACCCGCATTGGTTGATCAGGAAACCAGCGCGCAAATTCTCGAAACCGGTATTAAGGTTATCGATCTTATCTGTCCCTTCACCAAGGGTGGTAAAGTCGGAGCATTCGGAGGAGCGGGCGTTGGTAAGACGGTCGTTATTCTTGAGCTCATCAATAACATCGCCAAGGGCCATGGTGGTTACTCTGTTTTCGCAGGTGTCGGCGAACGAACCCGTGAAGGTAACGATCTGTATCATGAAATGTCTGAAGCGGGCGTTATCGTTCAGGATGATCTTTCCAAGTCCAAGGTTGCGCTGGTTTACGGCCAGATGAATGAACCTCCAGGAGCCCGTCTCCGTGTTGCGTTGAGCGCCCTTTCCATGGCGGAATACTTCCGTGATGAAAAGAACCAGGACGTTCTTCTCTTCATTGATAATATTTTCCGTTTCTCACAGGCAGGTTCTGAAGTGTCCGCACTTCTCGGCCGCACGCCGTCGGCAGTGGGTTATCAGCCTACGCTTGCCGCGGAAATGGGAAATCTTCAGGAACGTATTACCTCGACTAAAAAAGGTTCGATCACTTCTGTGCAGGCCGTTTACGTCCCTGCGGATGATCTTACTGATCCAGCTCCGGCAAATACTTTTGCTCACCTGGATTCGACCATCGTATTGGAGCGTTCGATTGCGGAATTGGGTATTTATCCCGCCGTGGATCCTCTCGCTTCGACTTCCAAGGTGCTATCCGCCGAAGTTCTCGGTGAAGAACATTACTCCGTTGCCCGTGGCGTGCAGCGCGTTCTTCAGCGGTATAAGGATTTGCAGGATATTATCGCGATTCTCGGTATGGATGAATTATCTCCCGAAGATAAGCTCACCGTTTACCGCGCGCGTAAAATCCAGCGTTTCCTCAGCCAGCCTTTCCATGTCGCGGAAATCTTTACGGGAACTCCTGGACAATACGTCCCGATTTCCGAAACGATCCGCGGATTTAAGGAAATTCTTGATGGTAAACTCGATGACGTCCCGGAGGGTAACTTCTATATGAAGGGCGGAATCGACATGGTCAAACAGGGCTAATTCTTTATGGCAAGTATGCGTCTGGAAATAGTGACTCCTGAAGGTAAGACCTTCGAGGGCGAAGTCGAAATGGTTGTCGTCCCCGGGGCGGATGGTGAACTCGGTATTTTGCCGATGCACGTTCCTCTAATGACACAGATCGTACCAGGCGAATTAAAAATTCTCAAAGACGGCAAGGAAACACTCCTTGCCGTCGGTGAGGGATTTCTCGAAGTCACCCAGGATCACGTATCCATTCTTACGGATATGGCTATCGAGGAAAATGACATTGATGAATCCAAGGCGCAGGAAGCTATCGATCGCGCTCAGGCCGCTCTGCACGACAAAACGATCAGCGGGGAAGAGCACGCCACCGTGCAGTCCTCGCTGCTGAAATCGCTCGCGCAGATCAAGGTCAAGCGCCGCCGCCATCTGTAATCTGTACACTTGGGGCAAATCAAGCCGTAGCGGAGACTTTTGTCTCCATCGCCTAATTTCCGGTTTGCTTTCCCGCAAGCCACACGAAATGTTGAAGGTATGAATCCTGCGCTTCCACAAGTGCACGAACTGGCGGCCTTTCCGGTTCCCTTTTCGATGGGGGAGATTTGCATATCCGGTCATTGGACCGTCCATCACCGGGAGGATTCGGTGGATACTCCTCATCTCGAGGTTTTCACCAATCCTGAAGCGGCCTGCGAAATTGCAAAGTATGATTCCGAAGGCAATTACCGCGCCTTGAAAACAGCACCAAATTTAAAGCGAGGATGGCTTTTAAAATTGTCTT
>JBDSIH010000171.1:0-1998 GCA_039918055.1 Chthoniobacterales bacterium | reverse complement strand
GAACCTTTCACCGGACTCGACAAAAATGCGCGCGAATCTGTTACGGAAATTCTTCAGCGCCTGCGCACGGCGGGCAAATTGATTCTCGCTTCGCATCACGATCTTGGTGATGTCAGCCGCATTTTTGATCATGTTCATTTTCTGAATGGCGAACTCGTTGCCTATGGCGATACGGCATCCACCTTCACCGAGGCGAATATTGAAAAAACATTCGCCATGAAAATCTTTTCAGGAGCGCATGCATGAACTGGCTGCTCGAACCCTTCCATTATGAATTCATGCAGCGTGCGCTCTATGCGTGCGTGCTCATTGGTTTCACGAATGGCTTTCTTGGCGTCTACGTTGTGCTTCGCCGCCTCTCGCTTATGGCGGATGCCCTCTCCCATTCCCTGCTGCCGGGTCTGGCTATTGCCGCCATCCTGGTCGGTCTCTCGCCAGGCGGAATGTTGCTTGGCGGGCTCGTCGCTGCACTCATCGTCGCCCTGGGAGGACAACTCATTTCGCGCAGCTCACGGCTGAAGGAGGAAACCTCCATTGCTGCGCTCTACATCATCGCTTTTGCCACGGGTATTGCTCTGATCAAATACGCGCGCGTGAAAGTCGATCTCTCGCACTTCCTTTTTGGAAATATCCTTGGCATAGCAGACAGCGATCTCTGGACTTCTTTCTGGATCAGCGTGGTCATTCTTATCTCTCTCGTGGGATTCCATCGTCCGCTTCTGGTCGTGCTATTCGAACCCTTCGTGGCACGCAGCCTCGGCATCCGCGTGGGAATGCTGCAGACACTCCTGATTCTGCTGATCGTGCTGGCCATGGTATCATCTCTTCAGGCCGTGGGTGTGCTGCTTTCTCTTGGATTATTGATTCTGCCCGCCGCGACAATTTATATGCTTTTTGATTCCTACGGCATGCTCACCTGGGGCAGCGGTGTTCTTGGCATGGTGGGCGCGGTGTGTGGACTCGCGATCTCGTACTGGGTTAATATTCCCTCCGGCACCGCCATTGTCATTGTCCTCGGCGTGTTCTTTTTCGTGGCCTATCTGTTCAGTCCGAAATACGGCGTGCTCCTGCGCTACCTGCGCCCTGCGCATCTTCACGAGGAATCCCTCGATCGCTGGAAGGATTCAGATCATCACCATCACCACTAGTCCTGGCATGCCCGTCCTTCGTGTAATCTTAAAAGGATTTGGTTGCATCGTCCTTGCTCTCCTCGTCATTCTTACACTGATGGCTATCGTGCCTTCAACGCCGGTTAAATATACGCCCGCCGCGCCTCCCTGTCAGACCTACGACGAGGCGCTGAAGCGTTTCGCTGCGTTACTTGCGGCAACGCCTTCAGATGTCTCCGAAATTGGGCATCCGTATATTCTCACCCATGGGAAAAAGACGCCGCAGGTTTTCGTCCTCCTTCATGGACTCACGAATTGCCCCGAGCAATACCGCAAATTCTCCGAACAGCTTTTCGCGCAGGGAGACAACATCATCGTTCCGCTTACGCCACATCACGGAAAAAAAGATGTACTGACGAATGATCTGGAGAATCTCACCAATGAAGACCTGCTCAGCTCTGCGGATGAAGCCATCGCGATTTCGCACGGTCTGGGAGAGAAAGTCACGCTTGTCGGACTTTCCGTGAATGGCATCACCGTGGCGTGGTATGCGCAGAATACGAAGATCATTAATCGTGCGATCCTGCTGTCTCCTTTTCTCGGCGTGAATGGAGTTTCCGAACGCTACCTC
The DNA here is from genome assembly GCA_039918055.1 of Chthoniobacterales bacterium. Classification (GTDB taxonomy): domain Bacteria; phylum Verrucomicrobiota; class Verrucomicrobiia; order Chthoniobacterales; family JBDTJR01; genus JBDTJR01. The sequence goes on along the minus strand of JBDSIH010000171.1, from coordinate 258 downwards.
CCCTACCTGGTGACACTCTTCAATCGCCTTCCCAATAAATTTTTCTGGTGGAATGCAAAGCTCAAGGGGAAAAATCCCGGTCCCAAATACGCCTATCCGCGTGCGCCGACCAGGCCGCTTGCACAAATGCTTCTCATGGCGGATCAACTTCTTATTCAGGCAAAAACCACTCCGCCCGAGACGAAGGAAATCGTCATCATCACCTCAGCCGTCGATACGGCCATCAATCACAAAGTAGTCAACGATCTCGCCGATGCC
>JBDSIH010000170.1:0-3445 GCA_039918055.1 Chthoniobacterales bacterium | reverse complement strand
GATTCCCTCATGGCGGAACTTAAGTTGGCGCGTGAGATCGGTTTCAATGGCGTATTCTCTGATCTTGGAAGACTGGAATCGGAAAGGGCGAAGCTGGGCCCTGAGTATGGATCGGTCCATCCGAGGTACTTCCCTAATAATCTCAATTTTAACTATCGATTTACCAATGAGATCCGGGATCTGATCGCGAAAAATAAGCCGGACTTCGAAAAAATAAAAATCCCCACGATTGTGGATCTTGCCGATGAACCGCGATTTTCAGAAATCCCGAAGAGTCCCGCATTGGATGCGGATTTTGTGGAGTGGATGAAGAAAAAGAATCTGACTCCCGCCGACGCAGGAGTGAAGGATTGGAGCGAAGTGAAGGCCATAGCTCCGAACCCTGAAATGAAGCGTCTCTCTACCTTCTCACGGCAATTTCAAATGCAGGAAGTCACGGGTTTCTGGAATGGGATGGCCACCGAGATAGTGGCGATGAATCCTTTACTTAAACCTACGATCAACTGGCAGTGTAATGAGGCTTACGAGGGGATCACGATTGATGAATGGGAAGTATATCGTCAACCGGGCCTCGGCATGGTATGGGGGGAGGACTGGTATGAATATAATCCCGTAGGTTCCGGTGTCACTGCCTGGTATGCAGAGATCATGCGGTCGCAGGCAAAGTATCGAAATCTCCCGCTCGGCAGTTATCCGATTTTTGGTTATGGGGGTGGTTATGCGCAGCCGGTCTCCCTGTTTAAAGCTTACGAGCGTATGATGCGAGGCGGCAGCGTTTTTGATTTTTATCCCTATTCCACTATTGGCAATGAGGGGGGCTGGACCGATAACCCGAAGAATGCCGTTTTCCTCGCTAAAATTTGCCGGGATATGGCAGCAGTCGAGGATATTGTAGTCGATGGGAGTGTTCTTCCCGCCCATGCGGCCATTGTTTACCAGACGTCCTGTATGCTGTGGGATCGTGGTGCGTATGCAAATGCCATGGCGCTTTACCTGGCCTATCTGCATTCCGGCATTCCTGTGGATGTGATTACGGAGCAGGATGTCATGGATGGCTATGCGAAGGGCTACTCTATGCTTTTCCTCACAGGATCGAACATCCGCAAAGACGTGCTGGATAAGGTGGATCAGTTTGTGAAGGAGGGCGGCACGCTGGTTAGTTCCATGCCGGATGTGCGCAATCAATTTGATGAGCCTATAGCGGATGGTGCGCAGAGTCTCGGATTAACCGAACTCGCCAGGATCAAAAACGACCCGATCGGATCTTATGTTTACGGCCTGAGCACGATGAAACCGCTCGATACCGTCTCATGGGATGGCAAGGAGGTGAAGGTATACGGTCAGAAGTCGAAGATGACTCCATCTGCAGATGCAAGTGTTCTCGCGAAATTTTCGGATGGCGCTCCTGCGCTTGTAAAAACCCCACACGGGAAAGGCACGATTTATCAATATGCTTTTTCCCCATGGGCGAGTTATGTGCGTGCCGATTATTCGACTCCGAAAGGCCCCAATAAAGGCTTGGCGACCATACTTGCCCGTAACAATACCGAACGTCAGCTTTGCCTGCTTCCTTTGGCAAAAACACCGGCAATTACCACTTATAGTGAGCCGATGATTGGTGGGCGCATCATGGTTGGCAAGGATGCCGCCCTGGTTGGCATGGTGGATTACGGTTGTGGTAAACGCGGGCGGGAAACACCCAATCCCATCTTTACGGATTTTGATTTCGATACGGAGCCGCCATTCCCCATTACGGTGATTATCCAATGTAAGAAAAAACCGAAAACGGTAACGAGTGTTCGCAGTGGCAATATTTCGTGGAAGTACGCAAATGGCAAAGTGACCGCCCAGGTCCCGCTTCGCGGAGCGGACATGCTCATTCTGAAAGGAAAGGATCTATTTTGAAAACACTTATACTAGCTATTACATTTTTTTCGGCTCTTGCGGTGGGTGCGCAGACCCCATCGATTACTGCGGATGAAAACCTCGTCTATACCGAAGGCACACCTTTAAAAATAGAATGGGCGCTTAAAAAACAGGCGACCGTCATAATCCAGATTGTTAATCAGGAGGGGCGAGTTGTTCGTACCCTCGATGGACAAAAAAGAGGCGGCGGCAAATATTCTCAGACATTTGATGGACGGGACTTCGCGGGTAAGCCGCTTCCCGCTGGTGGTAGCTACAAGGTGCGTTTTACAGTCGATCCCACAGCAGCAGCAGACTTGAATTTTGGAGTGGGGGGTATTTTGGGAACAGTCCGCTCGGCTTTCATCTTTAAGGATTCACGGGTATTTTCTCTTGATACCAAACCGCTGCTGCCCGGCACTGTTGTAGTGAAGGTAGATGGCGAGGAGTGGAAAATTACCGATAAATTCATCGGCAATGAACCCGCATTCACCGTTGACGTTACTCAGGGCACGATCAGCCTCAATCCCGCTGCCGAGTTACAGGAGAATGCGGATGTGGAAGTGACTGCTTCGGCAGGGTTGCCTCTTGTGAACCCCTGGGATTTACAGACCACACCGGATGGAAATCTTTTTATCGTCGATAACGCTTATATCTACGACAGCGTGTTTTTAAAGCAGGCTCAGGCGGAGTGCCGAACAGGCTCCATTTATAAAGTCAGTCCCAGCGGAGTGCCGATTAATTCTTTTGGTGTGAACGGGGAGTTGAAAGCAACATCGACACTTTGTAATGGCCTTGCCGTGGCGCCGAATGGCGACCTGTATCTCTCTACACCGAGTGATTTTATTTCCGTAACGGATTCTAACGGCACGGAGAAATTCAAGATTAAGCAGCCGGATACTGCCCCGGTGGCCGTTACAGAAAATACGACAGAGCTTGTCGGCCTGGCGGAGGTTTACGGGCATAATATTTTCGCTTCCATGGGCAAGAGCGTATTGAAAATCGCGGGCATTGCTTTGAACGAGAAAAACCAGCTCTTTGTAACGAGTAATCGCAATGTCGGGGTGCATGATGCATCCAAATCGGATGTTAGCGGTTACCTCGCTTCTCAGAATCAAAAGACTGGCTACAGGCAACCCCCTGTGGAGTGGGCATTTCTTGGCCCCTGCATTAAGGCTGGGGGAGATTACTTTTATCAGACCACCTCATCACATAGTCTCGTGAAATTCCGTTTCGATGATAAATTGAATACCTTTTCCAAAGTATGGGAAACTTCTGTCAGACAGCCTGATGCTATGATCACTTATGAGTCTGCCATGTGGCATCCGATCGGCTTCGCACTGGACGGTAGCGGCCTCATTTACATCGCAGATCGCATGAATCATCGCATCGATGTATTTTTTGATTCCGGGGATAGCGTCAAGTATGTTTACTGTTTCGGAGCGGCCGGTACGAATGTCTCAAAACTTCAAATGCTCGCACCGCATGCCATCGCCATTTCGCCGGATAATAAATCCCTCTATATCGCGGATGACGGTTA
>JBDSIH010000169.1:0-3940 GCA_039918055.1 Chthoniobacterales bacterium | reverse complement strand
AAAAAGCTGCGCGGGACGATCCGAGGGATTAATGGCCCGGCACTCGCGGAATCCCTTTTCGGCTGCATCCCAGTCTTGCTGTCGATAAGCCTCGAGAGCGGAGGAGAATTTTTCGCACAATTCCATTGTACGGTCGGGAATATCGGCAGGATATCCGAGCAGCTCAAAAATGCTGGTCGTCTCGGTCTTGCCCTTCACTATGATGGTGTCGAGTTCCCGTGCGACAATCGCCGAGCCTGCGGCTTCGCGAGTCGCACCACAGATTAAAATACGTGTGTCGTAGAACCGGTTGGCTTGTTCGAGCCGTGATGCCAGATTCACCGTATCACCAATGACGGTATAGCTGCGCGTACTCTCGGAGCCGATATTACCGACAATGACTTCACCGGTACTGATACCGATACGAACATCAAGATGCGGAATATTTTTTCTCAATCCGGTAATTTCGGAAAGCGACGCCTGCAAACGGGTAATAGCCTGCGCTTGCAGCAGAGCACCATGGCAGGCGAGAAGCGCATGATCTTCATTTTGCGTAAAGGGCGCGCCCCAGAAGGCCATGATGGCATCGCCCATGAATTTATCCACCACGCCATGTTGCTGCTGAATGGCCTCGGCCTGGAGCGTGAAGTGGCGGTTAAGTAAATTGACGACGGCAGCGGGGGTGAGATGTTCGCCTATATCCGTGAAACCAACCAGATCCGCGAATGAGACGGCCATTTCCTGTCGCCCTCCAGCCGCTTCAGTGGAAGATGGATCGACAATCAATCGATCAAGAATGCGGGGATCGATATATTTACCGAAGGTGTTTCGCAGTTCCTCCTTCAATCGCATTTCGCCAATAAAGAAATTGAAAGACTGCGTGAGGGCACCGATCTCATCGGCAGTATTCACCGGCAATTGCACGCTAAAATCCCCTTTCTCTGCGGACTGGATACCTGTCATCAGCGAGCGAACCGGCTGGACCAGTCGGCGTGTGACAAGCGCGGCAACACTCAGTCCCAGAAGTACCGAGATCAGTGTGGCGAGGACGGTTGTCCAAAATACTTCCTTATGTTGCAGAGAAGTAGCACTCGTAACTTCAGCGAGAACAGCGTTGACCACCTTTTGAACTTCACGCCGCTGGTTTTGCAGAGTGCTTTGCAGGTCATCCAGAACGGACATGATGTCGGCAGCGCGCGCTGCGTGGCCCTCGGTTACCAGACGAATAATATCTCGTTGACGAGTCGTTAGCGTAAGAAATGTGGCATTGATTTCATCAAGCGCGGTATGGATGCGTTTAAGCTGAAGCTCCTGCGTTGCGCCGGGAGGCGGATTTGCAAGCTGTTCCTTTGCCTCTCCAAGGTCGGCATTAATCTGCGTGGTATATTTCTCGTAATCCGCTGAAGCCTGAGCAATGGCCGCTTTACGATCCGCCGTGGTACCCAATGCACCGTACCAACGCTCGAAAGCGACCCTTCGCCGCAACCCCGCCTCATTGAGATCGTCAAGACGCTCGGCCAGAGGAACGTAATAGCCTGTGATATGTTGTAATTCCGATTCGAGAAAAGTTACTCGCCAAAGAAGAGATCCGGCGAGAGCGATCATCAGACAGACAAGAATGATCGCGAGGCCGAAAATTCGAGAAGCAATACTTTTGATAAAGGGCATTATTTAAGAGGGTTACCTTTCGTCTGTGATAACACACCAGTCGATCTGTGCCTATACTTCTGAAGTATTGAATGAAAGCGCCTCACGAAAAAAGGCAGATACCTGCCATCTAAATGAGATTATCTGAGCTTGCTTGCACTATGGTATTTTCCACAAATCGCCTCTGGAGCCTGTATTTATCAGGGTTACAGAGGATTTTAGAAAAATGGGTTGGGCGGGACTCGAACCCGCAACCAACGCCTTAAAAGGGCGCTGCTCTACCATTGAGCTACCAACCCGGAGAGAAGAGCCGTTAATTACTGCCCGATTCTCTGAGTTTATCAAGCGCGTTTTGCACTTCTTTTGTATGCTCTTTGGGTTTGACGCTCAGGGAACTCCAAACAACCTTCCCATCCCGGATGATAAATGACTGGCGGCTGGCAAGCCCAAGCGTGACGGGAACACCGAAGGCCGCAGCGACTTTTCCGTCGTTATCCGCGATAAGTTCGAAGGGAAGCTGGTACTTATCCTTAAATTTTTTCTGAGCCGCGGGAGAGTCCTCACTCACACCGAGGATAGTGAGGTTTTTTGCCTTCAAATCCACCATCGAGTCCCGCAGCGAGCAGGATTCAAGCGTGCATCCCGGGGTATCCGCTTTGGGGTAAAAGTAAACCAGAGTAAGTCCCCTGGCGTAAATATCCGCAAGATTCACGGCTTTAGCATCCTGATTAGAAGCGACAATATCCGGTGCTGCTGACCCGACGCTCAGCGGATTTGCCTGTGTGCGAAAAGTGAAAAATCCCATAAGTAAGACGCTGACAAGAAGAGTGCGCTTCATAAACAGAAATTATTGCCCCACGGACAATGTGCAAGTGATATTCTGTATGTGTGCAATACGGCCATTGAAGTTTTCGCTCAAAGCAGGTTAGGTTTTTGAAAGTGATGTTTCATAAACCTTTCGAAAAGCTGGTCGTCGCCCTGATCGCTGTTTTTCTTGCCACATCCTGTGCCATCTTTCCTGAAAATGGAACGTATTACGGCTTTTTGACTCAAGGTCTGGATACATTGGCCGGTGCGGGAATAAAGCATGTCGGAATTGTAGAGCGCGGACTATCTGCGCTGATAGCATGGCTTTGGCAGATCGGCGGTACCCTTTGCGTTCGAATCAGCGTGTTTATTCTGATTTTTGTTTTTGCGTATTTCGCTATGGCCTTGATTCTCGTAATAGCACGCTTTACGGCAACGCGATTTTCTCTTCCACGACTTGCGCCGATAACAGGATGGTTAATTATTCTATTACTGGCCCTCCTTGCCGTAAAATCCGTTATCGGTGGCTGGGAAATGCTTTCCACCGACAGCCGCCTGCTGGCTCCTCTTGATCTACTGAAATTCGCGACAAAGCAAAAAGCGGACAACATCTATTTTAATCCCTACGCATGGCGATTTGTGCGCCCGCTCCATACAGAGTGGATGCCAAAGGAAAGTGCCGCACTCTGGAAAGAAGCCGCTGAAAACCCTTCAATATGGCGAAAAATGGATCGCGCCCATCGCTTTGATCTAGTTCTGCTAAGCGGTCCCACTGTTGAATTTAAACCCCTTCTCGATCATTTGATGAGTTCACCGGACTGGATACTTGTCTATTTTGACAACGGGGGCTTCGCCTTTGCACGTCAAAGCGGCCAAAAGCCAATCCCCCCGACTTCTGCCGATCTGAGCGCCCGATTTACCAGCCCTTCCAATAAAGCAAAAGCCCTCGCGCAGGCAGCTATGCAATGCGCGGTATTACAAAATTACGAAAAGGCAAACGCCCTTCTCCGCGACGGTGAGGTAATCAATAGCAACTGCCCGGAAATTTTCACAACCCAGGCCTATATCCATCTGGAACGTCAAAACTGGAGCGCAGCTATTAATAACGCCAATAAGGCACTGGCGCAAAACCCCACATCACTTACCGCCCTTCAGATCAAAGCGCAGGCATTGCTCAAAAATAAAGATCCGGATCAGGCATTTCTGGTCAGTCGGGAGATTATTACACTCTATCCGGACGATTTTTACTCTTTATTACTCCATGCCCAGATTGCCAATACGGCGCATGCTTATCAGAGTGAAACCCGATCTCTGGAGCGCGTCATTGAAATAGCGGAAAAAAATGAATTCCCTACCGCTGTCTACCGCGTATTTCTCGGTCAGTCTTACGCGAAGCAGGGAATGGGACGCCCAGCCATCGAACAGCTCGATATCGCCCTGAAAGACCCCTCCCTTTCCGAGGAACAAAGAAAACAGGTCCGCGAAAGCCTGGCCACTGTTCGACAGC
>JBDSIH010000168.1:0-7782 GCA_039918055.1 Chthoniobacterales bacterium | reverse complement strand
AGAATTTTCCGCCGAGATAACGGTCAATCGTCAGCATGATCTGAGCGGCGGAAAGCGGTGGCAGCGCAATGATCATCATGAATGCCACGACGGCCATGACCCATACAAATAGAGGCATGCGGCCGAGCGTCATCCCTTTGCAGCGCATGCAGAATGTCGTGACGAGAATATTAATGGCGGCGGAAACACTTCCGAGACCCATTAGAAAAATGCTGAGCGTCCAGTAATCCGTGCTATGTCCGCGGGAAAATGCGCGTCCGGTCAGTGGCGCATAGGCAAACCAGCCCACATCGGGAGCGGAACCCGCTCCGTAAAGTCCCTGTGCGCCGATATAGCTGAAATACAGAAGCAGCCCGCCGAAAAGGAAAATCCAAAACCCGAAGGCATTCAGGCGGGGAAATGCCATGTCGCGCGCGCCGATCATGAGCGGCACGAAATAGTTGGCGAAGCCGGTGATGATTGGCATTCCGACGAGGAAAACCATGGCCGTGCCGTGCATGGTGAAGAAACGGTTAAAGACTTCGGGGGTGACGAAATGGTTATTTGGAATGGCGAGCTGGATGCGCATGGCCGTAGCCATGAGGCCTGCCACCACGAAAAAGAGAAGTCCGGCGGCAATATACATAATGCCGAGCTTTTTATGGTCAACGGTTCGGATAATATCCTGCACTAGGGAATAGTGGTCCGGCTCAGCAGGTTTCTCTGCGGTCACCGCAATATTGGATGGAAGTGTGGGTTCTCCGTTTGCCATTATTTAGTGCCCTCTCATTTTAGTGTCATCAGGTAAGCTGTGACCTGATCCACCTGTGCGTCGAGCAGTTTCATGTCCGGCATCAGGCAGCCGGGTTTTAAGACTTGAGGATTCTGTATCCAGGAGTGCAGGTTTTCTTTAGTCATCGGTGCCACGCCCGCGCCGATGGTTTGTCGGCTCATGAGATGGGTGAGGTCAGGGCCGAAGCCGCCTTTTGCAATCGTTCCATCCACAGTGTGGCAACTGATACAGGCCAGGGAGTAAAAGAGATTCCGTCCCTGCGCTACGAGGGGGTCATTCACGGATGTCTGTTTCTGCGCCGCCACCCATTTTTGAAAATCCTCGGGAGTGTGCACAATTACGCGAAGCAGCATGTGCGCGTGCTGGGTGCCGCAATATTCCGCGCAGTTTCCCAAATAGATGCCGGGTTTGAAAGGTTCTATCCAGGTATGGTTGTCATGGTTCGGAATGAGATCGGTCTTTCCTGCGAGCTGGGGAACCCAGAAGCTGTGGGCGACATCGGCGGACTGCAGCGTGATCTGTGTGCGAAGGCGCTGGTCCTTCGTGCTGACGGGAACGTGCAGCTCATTGGCGGTGACAACGCCCATGTCGGGATAATGGATTTCCCACCACCATTGATGACCCACAATGCGGACTTTAACGGCAGTTTCCGGCATCTTGGCATTTTGGATATCGCCAATTGTCCGCGCAGTCACGGCGATCAGGACAAGCGTAATAAGAATAGGGAGGACCGTCCATGCCAGTTCGATCTGAGTACCGCCGTAGACTTGTGGAGGCTCGCGCCCATTGTCATCCGGGCGTATGCGGAACTTGATGATGGTATACACCAGGATGCCCGAGACGATGAGGAAGATACCCGCACAAATCGCAAGCACCAGTATGGCGATATGGCTGATCTGCACCGCAGGCGTGGAGAGGGGATCAAAAATATTGGCGATCGGGCGCAGGGTCGTCTCATCATCTGCCTTTGCAGAAACCGCCGCCAGCAGGGCGAACAGCAAAATAGCAATGCACCTGTTGCGTAATAACAGGAGGGTGTAGTCAGCGATAAATCGCGATACCGAATTATCGTTGTATAGCTTTCCGGCGGAACGGGTCATGCCAACTCGCACGGTAGAGCAGGACACCCTGCAAAGACAATAAATTTCCCGTGAAGAGTGCCGAAAGAAATTTTATTTCGGCGAAGCGGCAGGCCTGTTTGCGGACGAAGAGATTTTGGCAATTTTCCGGTAAAACCGCAGTGCTTCGATGGGTGAGCCAAAATCTTTCAGCGGATAGACGCCGCCAAGACCGCCTCTCCCGGGATCAAGCGTGAGGTAATCCCACCCTGATTTTCCCACAATCACGACGAAATGTGTAATACCATTGGGAAGACGCAGCCGCACGATGACGGGATTTCCTTTAAGAAGGTTCCAGTCGATCAAAAAGTACGACGGCGCATTTTCATAGGCCTTTTCCACCAGATGAGGGGGAAACTCGGCGGCAGACTCCCAGTAAAGCCAGCCCTGGTCGGTGTAGCCATTATGATCAATGACGAAGCGATTCAGACGGGCGGGGTCGACATCCGCGCCGTAAAAAGCGAGCACCATGGCGGCGGAAGTGACTGCGCAGCCCTCTGCACCGAGCGTAATATCCGTCTTTGCCAGCAATTCATCCGCCCAGCGGGGATCTCCCTGAAGAAAATGCGGTACCTTAAGGATGACCGGTTTTTGAAAATAAAGGCCACCGGAGGCGATGATGGGACGGGGGATCATCCAGTTCGCCACCCATGCCGCCGTGGCAATGAGTAGAATAAGAATGAGCGTGACAAGAAGCAGGCGAAACGTCCTCATGGGCAGAGCCTACTCTCGCACATTCTTTTGAGATGAAAACACGATACCTTCTCGCCCTGCTTCTTTTTCCGCTATCGCTCACGGCTGCGGACTATAATACGGTAAGTCTTCAGCAGATCGCCGCAATGCCCAGGGGAGGCGGCTATTCGGTCTCGCATACAGCGACGCAAAATCTGCAGTCCGCGGTGACGACACAGGGCGGGCAACTGGAAGTGAATGCCGCGCGTGCGCAGCCCAGCTATTGCTCCGGCGCGACCTATCTCCTTTTTCTCAAGACGCTCAGTACCCTCGCCCAGCAGAAACAAATCACGCTTTCACCCGAAGCTCTCGCCGCCCTTCGCATTAAAGGTCAGCGGGATGGAGAAGGCGTCTGGGGACGTTGGAATGCAAATGGCCCCGGCACTGCCGTCCTCTTTAGCGAACTGAATCTCGGCAAAAATTTCACCAGTTTCGCGCAGGCCAAACCGGGCGATTTCATGAAAGTCTTCTGGAATGACAGCATCGGGCGGCACGAGCACGGCCATTCTGTCGTGTATCTCGGCATGGAAAAGAAAGACGGAGTTGATTACGTGCGCTACTGGTCGAGCAATAAGACGCCGGGCGGATACGCCGAGAAAAGCGTACCTGCTTCAAAAATCATCCTCGCCATTTTTTCCCGCCTGGAGAATCCGCAGAATATCTCCAAAGCTGCCACACTTCCCGCCGTGGATAGCTACCTTGCTTCCATGTTGGTTCGCGATTCCACACTCGCGGAAGCGAAGCAGAAGGCGAATATCCAATAGCGCGCTACTTTTCCTGCTCGGAGAAAAGTCGCCGGATTACTTCCTCGATCGGCACTTCCTCCACGGAAAGATCCCGCACAGGATGCTCGCCAAGGATTGCGCGGCAGACTTCGGCCACGCGTGTTCGTGGCACTTCCACACGCAGGAGGAAGTCGGATTGCTCCGTCACGGTGCCGTAGCGCTCGAAGTGTCCGTCTTTCACGGGCGTACTGAAATCGATGCTCACGATCTTTGTTGCCGCGAAGCGGTCAATGACGGTATCCAACGGGCCGTCGAAGAAAAGTTTGCCGTGATTAATAAGGATGACGCGTTCGCACAGCTCCTCGATGTCCTGCATGTAGTGGCTTGTCAGCATGGTGACGATGCGGTTTTCCTGGCTGTAGGTGCGTAAAAATTCGCGGACTTTTTTCTGACTCGTCACGTCGAGACCGATCGTCGGTTCGTCGAGGAAAAGCACCTTTGGGCGATGAAGCAACGCGGCGATCAGCTCCATCTTCATGCGCTCGCCAAGGCTCAGCTCGCGCACCATCACACTCATCTTGCTTCCCACATCGAGCAGGTCGGAGAGCTGACCCACGATTTTTTCAAAAGCCTTGCGGTCGATTCCGTAGATGACGCGGTTGAGTTCCAGCGACTCCTGCGCGGGCAGATCCCACCACAGCGCGTTTTTTTGTCCCATCATCAGGCTGAACTGGCGCTTCATCGCGTCCTTGCGCTCCCACGGCGTAAAGCCCAGCACGCTCGCATCGCCCGTGGTCGGATTCAACAAGCCGGAGAGCATCTTGAGTACGGTCGTTTTCCCCGCACCATTCGGGCCAAGAAAACCGACGAGCTCACCCTCCTCGATAGTAAAGGAAACATCATCCACCGCGCGTGTCTCATCGTATTTACGCGAAATCAATCCGCGCACGGACGCCGCGAGACCTTTCTCTTTGCGGTAGGTGCGAAAGACTTTTGTAAGTCCACGGGCTTCGATGACGGGCATGGCTAAAGAGAAATCAGGATGCGTCTGGATTCGCCAGCATTTTGCGCAAATTCATCAGGCGCGCGTCTGGCGGATCGCCTCGTAAAGCACAATGCCCACCGAAGTCGCGAGATTCAGGCTGCGAGCCGTGCGGGCCATGGGAATCGTCAGCGTATTGTGCGGCTCCGCATGCAGGAGGCTTTCCGGCAGACCCTTGGTTTCGCGGCCGAATACCAGGCAGTCGCCATCCTGAAATTTCGCATCCCAGTAGATATTTTTACATTTCGTCGTGAGTAGATAGTAACGCGCATCCGGCATCGTGGCTCGCAACGCTTCAAAGGATTTCCAGAGATGAACGTCGCACTGTTTCCAGTAATCCATACCCGCCCGCTGCAGCGTCTTGTCATCAATCGAAAATCCGAGCGGCTCTACAAGATGCAGCCGCGCTCCCGCAGCAAGACAAAGCCGGGCGATGTTTCCCGTATTGGGAGGAATTTCCGGTTCGATGAGGACGACGTGGAGCATGGGATTTTATAAGCGTGGAAAGTTTTTCACGCCATGAAAACTTCTATTGAATGGAGGTGAGCGGCATTTAGAGATTCCCCCCAGTCGCTATTTTGGCAAAACTAACCGTCATGGTTTACTCCCTGCGGATTTTAATATTATTGCCTCTCGTTTTTTTCGTGGGCTGCGCAACAAAGCCCGTGATGATGTGCGACTATGGATCGCCAAGACAATTTCATCTGTCGCCGGAGAAGCCGCAGGCAGCATATCCCTATAGTGGCGAAGCGAGCGTAAGATTGCTCTCCGTGCACAAGAATGGATCTGCAACGCTTCAACTTATTAAATACGGGAAAAATTTTACGCTGACGCCCGGGAAGTCTTATTACGTTGGCCAGCATACCGCCGCTACATTTACGCTGGATTCCAGCGATCCTGTTACGGATAGCATTGTGTTGTCTTGTCTTCAGGTTCCAAGGAATGCCGGCGATTATCTGGATGCCCTCAAGCTGCCACCGGAATCCTATAAGGCTCCGATTCGATTTTACGGGAAGATTATCTATCCATCTGGAAAGCCGATTGTGAATGCAGAGGCCGAAATCAATGTGGCGGATAATGGGCATTGCGGAGATTCACGATTTAGGCGCTTCAGTGACGATAAGGGACGATTTTCCTTAACCGGCGTGAAGGGGGCCGCCCTCGTAGTGCAGATTACGAAAAAAGGGTATATTTCTACCAAAGATAAATTCGGACGTTTCTTCCGTGCGCGGAATATCCCGACGGACGAAGGTTATCCCATGCCTACCGCAAACCATCCTGCCATTTTTGTCATGAAACGCGCTCCCGCAAACTAAGAGCATGTCGTAATGACGATCATAACAATGTCGGTTGGTTCGGGTCCTGCAGATTGAGGAATTCCGCGAATTTTTTCATGAGCTCGTCGAGCTTGGCGGCGTAGTATTCCACGTTTTCGTCGCGGCTTTCGGGATTCCAATGCTCGATGAGTTTGGCGTTCTCGTAGGCAGTTACCTTTTTCTTGGTGCCGGTGACGTAGTAGCTCACCTGATCGCCCGCCTGGTAGTCGCGTCCGCTTTGGATGGCGAGCTCGAAGGCGGCGGATTTATTGCGCGAGGATGCCCCGATCTTTTTCTGGTAGGACGCCACGGAGTCCTGAAGCGTTTCGCGCTTCATCAACATTTCGATGGGTAGTTCGCGCCCACGGATTTTTCGTTCGAAGTCATCGCGCATTCCCTGCACCTGCTCGGGCTTTTCCTCGAGAAGACTGCGGATCATGTTTTCGAGAAATTCACGCTGGAAGCGTTCCAGTCCGCGTGATTTCAGGGCTGCGCCTTTGATGGTCACGACGCCTTCGGAATCCAGCAACGCGTAGTTCTTCGCCTTATAGCTGAACATGGAACTGTATTGACGATCAAACTCTACATCGATGCCATTGGGCAGAATTTCCTTCATGCCGTTTTCCAGCGAAGCCATGGTGACGCCCGCTGGTGGGTGAAAGTAAATGCCATCGGTATCGATTTCGATGACTTCCGCACCCTGCTTCTGCAGCCACTCGACCATCGACTTGAGAAGCTCGCGTCCCTTTGCGGTGACAGCGGACGCGGCATCGTAATCCGCAAAGTGTCCCTGTGAAAAACCGAGATAGCCGTAGAAACTATTGATGAGGATCTTAAATGTATTTTGTAGCGCTTCGTAATGTCGGCGTTCTGCTTCCTGTTTTGCCTCGCGCATTTGTCCTTTTGCGGTGAGGCGGAAGGTGCGTAGCTCCGTCAGCATGGCGCGGAAGATTTCCAGTTCATCCGTCGCGGGCAGATAGCCGAACTGCAGCATCACTGAGGGATACAGCGAGGTAACGTCGCAATGCCACACATCGCGTTTCACGCCGGTGAAGAAAATATCTGTGTAGCCGCCCTCGAAGGCGCGGGACTCGGGATAATTCGGGATCGAATGTTTGCGATGGAGGTATTCGCGGAGGAACAGGCTATCAATGCGGGTGGCATTTCCGCGCACGATGACGTCCTGATAGTTATACGGAAAAATTTGCGCCTGGATAAAGTAGCTCGCGCTCAGCACACCCGCGAGCGCCCGCGTCTCGCGCACATCCTGTAGAGCGTAGGTGATGAAATTCTCCCGATCATGAAGGTAGGCATCTTGAATTTTTTCGCCGGGAATGACAACGCGATCACTTTCAGAAACACCGAAATGTTTCGCCACATGCTTCAGCCCGAAGCTTTCCAGTTCGCGCGTGCCGACATCGTAATACTGCGCGAGAAGATAGGTATCCACGATATGCCGCCCGTGGATTTCGTAGCGCGTATATTGAATAGTCTTCTCCGCGATCATCAGGCGCGAGCTGCGTCCCGCCATGGCGCTGCCGTCGCGCCCCCACTCGAGTTTCATTTTGTGGCGGCGTGCGCGAGTAGAGAGATAAGGAAGATCGAATTTGAAAAGGTTGTGCCCCTCGATGATATCGGGATCGCGCTCGCGAATGATCGCGTTGACGCGCTCCAGAACCTTGCGCTCCGACTCTGCGGAGTCCGGCTCCACGACGAGGATTTCCTCCCAACCCGAACTGTCGCTCAATGCCACAGCAGCGATGGGGTCGCGATCCGCATGCGAGAAGGAAAATCCTTCCGCACAACATGTCTCGATATCGATCTGCAAACGGCGAAGTGCTTCGAAAGCCATGCCTTTGAAAAGGGTGCGTCCCGTGCCGAGCAGATACTGCTGCACCGGATCGGAAAGCGCAAAGTGCGCAATGCCCGCTTTTTTCAATTCATTGCGCAGTTCCGAAAACGCATCCCACGATTCGCACTTGCGGAGAAAACGATAAGCGAGACTTCCATCCAGCTTCTCGCACGAGCCGATATCCTCCGAAACCCAGAGGAATGGTTCAAACGGCGTTTCTTCCCT
>JBDSIH010000167.1:0-3875 GCA_039918055.1 Chthoniobacterales bacterium | reverse complement strand
CTGTATATAATGCTGTTGGCATGATATTATTTTCCTTTCGTTAAATGTTGAATTACGCGAATTCGTCGCACTGCACCTGGACGACGTATTTTTCTTCCATGCGGCAGGATGCCAGCGAGGCGACCGTCCGGATCTGAAGTCCGTGAGACTGCGTCGGAAGAATATCCATGTGAGACTTCCGGTTTTCGTCTCCGAACTTGATGCCTTTTTTGACGTAGGCGTAGCAGTTGCGGATGGTGGAGTTTTTCGTCAGCAGTTCCAGTCGGACGAACTTGAAGCCCATGAAGCGGTCATTGGCTCCGTCGACGAGCGCTTTCACGTCGTTGTAGCGGATGTCTTTGATCTCATTCACGTTATTCAGCAGGTCATCGAGTTGCTGCTGGGAATAGACGAAAATCAATTCATCGATCCCCTCTTCGAAGGCCTCGTTTTTTGCGAGGATGGACTTTGCCTTCACGAGTTTCGCAAGCGTAAGCCCGCTGGTCGTGGGCGAACCGCTTGAAACAAACGTATTCGCGACGATCTGGCCCGCACCGAGCGAATTCGGTGTGGTGCCGGTCTCGCCGCTGTAGGTGATGCCCTCGAGGCCGTTGATAATGACCTGGTCGCACGTGCGTCCGTAAGCCATCACATGCGCCTGCATGGTTTCACTCGTCGGGAGCACGGTGTAGCCGAGGAATTCCTCATCCCACTCGTCAAACACGGTCGCCAGATCATACGGAAAGGGGCGGATCCAGCGTTTATCGGTCGGGGTGTCGGATACCCGGGTCTTACCCGCACGGGTTGTTACGCGCTGCATCGAAAGGGCGCCCAGTTGGTTGAACGTCTTTTCTTTGCCGTTAATGGTGGCGATGGTCACATATTTGGCCAGTCGCGAGATTCTCTGCTGTACAAGAAATTCCCAATTCGTATCGAACTCTGTCGGATAGAACTGCGGAAGTGTCGTCGAAGCGATCATTGCTTTTTCTCCTTTTAGTTATTGGTGTGCGTTGCCCCTCGCCGTTCTGATATTCCGTAATGCACGGGTCTTCAGCTTCAGGTTGCATGAGGGGCAGGCCCACGAAAGGAGTAATCTGCCTCTAAGCGATGTGTATGTTTACCCGATAAAAGGGGTCGCGTCAATACTATTAGTTATTGTCACCTCTCGTTCTATTGCGCTATTGCCTGATTATTAACGCGGGCAATGCGTATCTAAAATCCGGAAACCACGACTTTCCATTCACCATCGCATTCATGAGCGCATGGATCGCACCTTCCTCACGCCCCGGATCATGGATGGGTGTGCAAAAGCTGCACCGCCCTCGAAGAGAAGACGTGCAAAGATATCAGCCTCGCCGAAGTGGCCCCTCACCAGTTTGCGGTAAACAGAGCCGCGAAGACTCTACGCCGCCGTGTTACCGATGTCCGCAGGATCTGTAGGGCGCCGGTAGTCCACACCGTATTGCGCGGCTTTAATCAGCACTTCATCAAGCTGCATATGATCAAACGGTTTGCTCAGGTGAAACTGAAACCCCGCCCGGAGACTCTTCTCCTCAAAATCCGGGCCACTGAAACCGCTGATCGCAATACCGATCGGCGCGCAATTCCGGGCATACGCCAGGCGCATCAGGTCCCAGCCGTTGCCGTCCGGCAGCCCGATATCGCAAATGATAATATCCACCGTCCGCGTCGCCAGCGTGAGCAGCGCCTCCTGCACATCCTTCGTACTGTAAACAAGATGCCCCCGCGATTCCAGCCACGTCTGGATAAAGCGATTCAGATCCTCATTGTCCTCGACGAGACAGATATTCAAAAATTTGGGCCAGACCTTCATAAGTATTTAAAAGACCGGTATTTCCAAAACCCCGGCCAGCTCACACGATAATTTATCCCCCGCCTTTTTGTCCATAACTGCCTGCGCGCCAATACCCTGACCGTAAGATAGGGGAAGCCATCCCGCTCTAAAGTTTACAAGCAAAACTCCCCGTAGCCGCGTCCGTGAGGACGTGCTCCCCACCGCCCGGTAAGGACGGCTCAGCGCGGGCCGTTCTTCAGCGCCTTCTTCCGATATTTATATTCCACAATCAATTCATCGGGATCCAGACGGTCAGGACCAAACAACTGTGGTGATCTGCTAAGCGCTACGATTCCCAATATTCCAATCAGTGTGCCAAGGGGAAATCCCGTAAGCGCAATAACGCACACAATAATTCCACAAATACGCCCCCAGCCGCGCCGCTTCAGACATCCGAAGGCAGTAATGAATACAAAAGCGGCATATAAAGTAACCGGCACAAACCACGCAATGCGCCCCCCGATACTCAAATTACCCGGAAGGAAAGCCATACAGGAAACCCCGATCTCAATCACGACCGCGCCAAGGAACCAGAGAAAGGTCAGCGTCCGTATAGAGCGGGAATCGTTATAAAGCTTTTTCAGCTTCTTCGTTTCAATATCCGGAAAAGTATTCCGTGTAGTTGTTGTATCCATATTCATTTAATAATTTCCGGCATCTTTTCCGTTCGTCGAAACAATCCCACAATCCAGCGGCAGAGATAAAACATCCCGAAATTAATCAGCACATAAATCGGCGTCATTATAAGTCCCGAAATCGGAGCCAGGGTCCTTCCGGCATCGTTGGTATAATTTTGCAACGCCTTCGCCATTTGCGGAGTAAATTCTTCAGCCGAAATTTCCCTGCCGATATCAATGCCCAGTTTGTGCAATTCCCGTTGACTCTCGAGATCATCACAATAGAGGGCCAACAAATAGACAAGATAGCTCACCACACTGAGAATCAGAAAAAGCACAATGGGATGAATCGGCTTCTTTAATAGAAATGCATTCACCAGAAGCGCCGCCATCGGCAATGCCATAAATAAAATAAAAACGCTCTCCGAAATCATCCTTATAAAAAGCGCTTTCTGGCACACTGAACGATATTGCACGTCAGATGTTTGATGAGTTAACGCCGCTCCAGCGCTACTATTTTGCCCACTGGCTATGACGCTTTATCCCCGCACCAATTGCACATTCAAGAGATTGCTTTATGCCATGTACGCAATTCCGGAAACGTACTTTATTCAGAACCACTGTAGAATGCTCTTCAGCTAATGTTCCGAAACAAGCGTTTGCAAAAGAATCTGACATATTAGTCACTCCCTGGAAATCGAAGACAAGTTGGTCTAAGCTATTAAAAAGCGGCTCAACTTCACAAAATCTAAATTTATTTCCCAAGTCCCCGTCAGCCAAAAAGGAACCAAAATGCTCACGCATCAATATTTCCCTCATATGAATATATTACCAACAGGTTTATCAGACTTCAACTTCAATTCGTTACGGGCCCGTTCAAGCATCTCGAAGTAATTGTCAATTTGACCTCTTTGAAATGCAATTGCGCAAATAGTTCCTTCAAAACGCTTTCCATTCCTAAATACTCCGTATTTCGCCTGATCCTGGCCCTCCTTATACCACCAAGCCTCTCCAGAGATTAAGCACATATATCCAAGAGATTGACTCATTAAATTTAGCATCATACTCAATCCCACGCCTTTATTGGGAGAACTTCCATAGGCAGTGCGCAAATGAGTTGTGCTGGAAACTTCAGGCTTTAACGCTAGCAGAAGAGCATCAAGCTCTGTCATTCCCTTTTTATAAAATGGCGACTCGTTTCTCTGGAAACTGGCTCTGATTCCTATTCCGCAATCTGCTACTCCTATACGTGCTAACTCTTTTTTTGGAGCATACTGCGCCGATACAAACCCCGCTCCTCCGGAATGTTGGCGCGCATTTAAAATCGCTTCGCTACTTGCAAATTCAAGCAACCGGAAAGCTTCTCCCCGGCAGGGATCAACACATCCGGCTACGCGACTGGCGACCGGCGCGACATCCTGATC
>JBDSIH010000166.1:0-3182 GCA_039918055.1 Chthoniobacterales bacterium | reverse complement strand
GTGTCGGTGCTGAATGGCGCTTTCTCCCTCACGTCGGTCTGTTTGGAGACTACCGTATGTTCTACGGATCCGCGAATCTCGCGAATGTCTTCCGTGCAGGTCTTCGCTTCGCTTTCTAAGCTAAGCTGAAACAAAATTTAAAAACCACCGGGGCTTCGGCGCCGGTGGTTTTTTTTGTCTCTATTTTAATTTCCGAAATCTGATACAGTATAAAAATGTCTGGTAAATCCTTCCATCAATCCCTTCTGCGCACTCTTCCCTTACTCTTGCTCGCCATGCTGGTGAGTTCCTGCGCCATCATTAACACTCCGGCACATAAAGAAAAGGTAGCCCTCTCCCATCTGCGCAGCGATGCCACCGCAAAGTATGCGACTTTCCGTGCAGAGAAAAAATGGAGAAACAAGACTTACCGTAATGAGGAAATTCTCTCGCTGGCAAATACCGAGAATACCAAAGTCATTATCTCCATTAAGGATCAGCGCGGCATTCTCCTTGTCGATCAAATGGTCGCTATGGATTTCCCAATCGCCAGCGGAAAACCCAATCATCCCACGCCTCTCGGTGATTTCAAAATTCGCGAGAAACAGCAAAAATACGGCTCAAATATCTACGGCAAAATTTATGACGTCACAGGCGTCGTTGTAAATGCACAGGCCGATAGTAAAAAGGACGTTATTCCCGAGGGGGGACGCTTCGAAGGAGCCAGCATGCCTTACTGGATGCGCCTTACGGATGATGGTGTCGGCCTGCATACAGGTTATGTGCCCGGACATCCCGCTTCACACGGATGCGTGCGCATGCCTACCAAAATCACGCCTGTCGTTTTCGCAAGAGTCAAAATCGGCACTCCTGTTGAAATCGTTCAGCTCTTCGATCCTGCCTCTTTAAATAAAAAGAAATAGCTCGAGCCACTTAGTCCGAGGGTATTGGCGATATTTTAGACTCTATCTAACCACGGATTAATGGTTAGATTTTCTGCCACTCGGGCTTATTGGCATATACCCATTTGTAATAATCACACCGCTGCAGCTTCTGCGATGCCTCTTCATCAATGAGAGCTTTTGCCTGGGGATGCATCTGAAGAATAGATGCGGGCACTAAAGCCGTAATAGGCCCCTCTACCGCGCCGGATACGGCGGCAGCCTTCTGCTTGCCAAAAGCCAGTAAAAGAACAATACCTGCCTCCATGATCGTTCCTACACCCATCGTGATGACATGATGCGGAACATCGTCCACGCTGTTGAAGAATCGGGCATTATCCTGCCGGGTATGCTGTGTCAGCGTTTTAATCCGCGTGCGGGATGCCAGGGAAGAAGTCGGCTCATTAAATCCGATATGCCCATCTGTTCCGATGCCCAGAATTTGTAAATCGATACCGCCGGCAGCAAGAATCATTTCTTCATATTCTTTGCAATGCGCGGGAATATCTTTCTTCAGTCCATCCGGAAGAAAAGTGCGTGAGGGGGAAATATTCACATGTCGGAAAAAATTCTCCTGCATGAAATGGTGATAAGAAGCCGGGTGGCTCGCCTCCAGCCCGACATATTCATCCAGATTAAAAGTGGTGATGCGGCTGAAATCCAAACCCTCTTCCTTATGCATGCGGATTAATTCGCCATACAAAGGCAATGGGGTACTACCGGTGGCCAGACCAAGAACTGCATCCGGTTTATTACGAATCAGCGTGGCGATGATTTTTGCCCCTATCACAGCGGCAGTTTCAGAGGTAGGTTGAATAATAACTTCCATAATCAAATACTAAAATTTGCGGGTTTTTTGTCGTCGATGCCGTCTTTTCGTGCAAAAGTCGGCATTTTCACCAAGTAATTCATAATGAGCGCCATTTCAGATAATTTCCAGCTCCCAAAAGAAGCTTTTTGCATTCGGGGCGATTTCACCCAGGCAGTACCTTACGGAAGCGGGCATATTAATGATACTTTTGCGGTGACTTACAGTCAGGCTGGCACGCCGGTTCGCTACATCTTTCAACGCGTTAATCACAGCATCTTCCGCAAGCCGGAGGATCTCATGGAAAATATTCTTCGTGTTACTGACAAGACCCGGGAAATCCTTCTTTCGCAAAACTGCACGGATGCTTCCCGACGCTCCCTGACCGTCATTCTCTCCCGAGACGGAAAGCCTTACTTCCGCACGGAGACAGGCGACTACTGGCGTGTTTATTTATTTATTGAAGGTGCCAGGACCTACGATCGTATTGAAAATATTCCACAGGCTTATGAAGTAGCCCGGATGTTCGGAGAATTCCAGGTGCTGGTAAGTGGACTGGAAGCACCCCGGCTTCATGAAACCATTCCTGACTTTCATAACACGCGCCAGCGCTACAATACCCTGATGCAGGCGATCAGCGAAGACATCAAAGGCCGTGCGCAATCCGTGCAGGAGGAAATCGACTTCATCCGTAGTCGCGAAAAAATAGTGGATGTGCTTCTCAACTTACAGGCTTCGGGAGAAATCCCCGAACGCATTACCCACAATGATACCAAGCTGAATAATGTCATGATCGATGACACGACGGGCAAGGGAATCTGCGTCATCGATCTCGACACCGTCATGCCGGGCCTGGCGCTCTATGATTTTGGCGACATGGTGCGCACGGCGACCAGCCCTGCGCTGGAAGATGAAATAGACTTATCAAAGGTCACCATGCAGATGTCCATGTTTGAAGCGCTTGCACAGGGTTACCTCGCAGGCATGGGCAGCGCACTGACTCCGGCGGAAAAAGCGCATCTCGCTTTTTCCGGAAAGCTTATCACGCTGGAAATCGGCATCCGTTTTCTTACGGACTATTTGCAGGGCGATCAGTATTTCAAAATCAAACGTCCTGAACACAACCTGGATCGCTGCCGCACTCAGCTAAAACTCGTGCAGAGTATCGAAGAGCAGGAAAATGAAATGGTGAAACTCGTCGAATCTCTATGAAAATTCTTATTACCGGCGGAGCAGGCTTCATCGGCAGCCATGTAGCCGAATATTTTCAGGGCAAAGCGGAAGTTCGCATTCTGGATAATTTCCGCACTGGCCATCGCCGGAATCTCGAGGGCCTGAACGTTGATTTCATCGAAGGCAGCATTCTTGATCGCGACGCGGTTGATAAAGCCGTCGAGGGGGTAGATTACATTTTTCATCTCGCCGCATTAATCAGCGTGCCCGAATCCATGCAT
>JBDSIH010000165.1:0-4579 GCA_039918055.1 Chthoniobacterales bacterium | reverse complement strand
TTTCCGCCGCATGTGCGCCTGTAATTGGGCTGGAGGTGAGAAGCAGCCAGCGCGTTTTTGCATTTCCCACAATGTCCATGAGCCGCCCGATTCCCCATGGAGGCGTCCAGCCCAGTGCGACTTCCGGCATGCTGATAATGGTGTCTTTCGCGGCGATCCGGAAATCGTGGTAAATGGCAAGACCAAGGCCTCCGCCAAGTGCATGCCCATGCATCATGGCAATCGTGGGCTGGGGGAGCGTATCCAGAATCGAGAGAGCTTTCGCCACTTCCCTTTCGGAAGCGGCGGCTTCGGCCGGAGAGAGCGGCGCCAGTTCGCGCAGATCGCTTCCTGCGCAGAAAGAGGGGCCTTCTCCGCGTGTCACAATGACACGGACATCTTTGCGCGTGCGAAGATCATTAAGATGATCGGCAAATCCCTGAATCAATGCGGAGTTCAGCGCATTCCGTGCTTCAGAGCGTTTCAGGGTGAGCCATGCCACCCCATCCTGCACGTGGAGTTCTACCACAATTATGCCTTCGCCTTGGCGTAGGTGCGTTCCAGAAAACGTTCCACCGAACCGGTGATGTAGCGTTCGATGGTGCCGCGGGCGATGTCTTCCTTTTCATCGCGCGCTTCGACTTTTACGAGGACACGCTTGCCGCTGATTTCCACGACTTCGGCACGGCCGTATACTTTCATGCCAATGGGTGTGGCGGCCAGGTGTTCGATATTGATTTTGGTGCCAAGAGTTCCGGCACCGGGCTCCAGAGTGGGAATGAGAACTTCATGCGCGAGGGAATCCAAAAGCCAGACGACCGAAGGCGTCGCAAAAACGGGAACACCGGGATTTCCAAAACGCTCTGCGCTGGTTTCTTCCGAGGCGGTACGTTCACAGGTCAGGACACGTCCAACTTCAAGTTTTTCAGGAGTCGTTTGCATGTAAAATTCAGCATTCTTTCTCTATTTGGAATTTTCAAGAGGATTTCCGTTTTTTTGCCCGTGGAGCGCGGCAATAAAAAACCCGCAGAGATTGCTCTCTGCGGGTTTTTAAAGGCCACAGTCGAAGTGGCCTTATTGAGTCGATACGCTAGTTTTTCGATACGGTGGCATCTGCCTGAGGCTGGAAGTTATTACCCCACCAGATCATTTCCGTGGAAGGCGTCGAGGTGACGGCACCGGCAGCGTATTTAAAGACAAGCGGTCGGATTGTCTTTTTGCTGCACAGGGCGGGAGCCTGGATTTCAAAGGTTACTTCCTGCTTTCCGAAAGCATCGATGGCAGGAACCTTCTGATTGCCCACGTTACTGAACCAACCCGGAGCGGTGAACAGATCCACCTGACCGGCGGCCAGTTTCGTCGGTGAAGGATTCCAGACCGTGGTCTTGACCTTCAGTTTCGTATTTGGCGTTACGTCCAGCAGATTGCCGATTCCACGTGGTGCGCCGGTGATTTCCATCGAGACAAGTGGCTCGCTGTTATTCAGGGCGACGACGGAGGCATAGGCATCAAAAGCGGGCATGGTGAACTTTAACTTGCCGTCTTTGAGGGTGAAGGGAAGCTGTGTCATCTCACGCGAGCCTTCGGTAATAGCGACCAGCATCTTCGGCTCTGGATTTTTCCATTGCAGGGTCACTGGGAATGCGGGAACGGCCACGGCATTCATATTTGTCATGCCGATGAAGATATTTCCCTTAGGATCCTTGAGCGGATTTTCGATACGCATGCCCCAGCTCGTCCGTTCAGGAAGGCCGGTTTGTGCATAAGGCAATACGCCGGAAAATTTCAGGAATGCATCGAGGATACGTGGCAGACCGGGGCCTTCACGGGAGGCATCCCAGTCAAAGCCAATCGGGCCTCCTTCAAAGAGGGTTCCCAGCATGATTGCGCTGTAGAGGGTGTGGCCTTTGCCGGGGTTATTGATGACCATGGCGGCAACACCAGCGCGTCCCATACCCATGGCGATGATTTCTCCGGAGAGTACCTTGACCTTTTTCATGTCGAAGCCTGAGAGATGCCAGTTGCCTGTCGCTTTCGAGACAGGGTGTGTGGAATCCCATTGTGCCCACATTTCTTCGGCGCGTCTGAAAAGCTGTTCTGAATTCAGCGTGCGCAACACTTCGGGATCCATACCGCCACCGACAGGCGTGGTAGTCATTTCCTTTGCGTCACGGGCTTTGGCCAGATCGGCCTCCGTCGCCTTTTTGTCGCTGAGAGGTGCAATTCCCATCGTGGTGAGTAGGGTGTCGTTGGTACGATCGTATTCATCGAAAGCGGCCGGCCATTGATCACCGATCAGGCATCCGCCATCTTTTACCCATTGCGACAGTTTATCGGTCGCGTCTTTTGGAACGTGATTTGCTCCGAGCATAACCACGGCGCCGATATCTTTGAGTCCACCGGCGATGATTTGCTTGGGAGTAATCCAGGTTACCGTGTAGCCGAGACCGCGCAGCACTGCATAAATGCGGTAAGGGCTATCGATCGAGGTGCTGTAAATTCCCATCGTAGGCTGCGCAAGCGAAAGATCCATGCGGCTGTATAGAATAGCTACAGGTTTGACGGGATGCTCGGCCTTCGCAGGGGAGAGAATTCTCTCCATGCGGTGAATTTCCGCATTTCCATCAGCCATCGGAGCAAGCTTATCACGTGGGGACGTGTCAGGATTCAGAAGTCCCCACATGTCATACATCCACATGTTCGGGGTGGACTGGAAGGTCCATGTTTGGATGCCCTTAATGCCTTTGCCGACCATGTTCCAGTAGGACTGGCCCATATTGCGGGGATCATGGCTGTGAACGTTGAATTCGCTGTTCACCATGCGTTTGTTTTTATCAAGACTCTGGATGAAATCGATATCCGCACCGCAGAAGCTGTCTGCTCCGCTGTAGGCATCCATGCCGAACTCCGGTTCACCGGCGAATGCAATATCCACAACGTCCTCATAATCCATGGGAGTGGAAGAGGTGTATTCCGGCGAGTTGATGCTGAGG
Organism: Chthoniobacterales bacterium; assembly: GCA_039918055.1. Classification (GTDB taxonomy): domain Bacteria; phylum Verrucomicrobiota; class Verrucomicrobiia; order Chthoniobacterales; family JBDTJR01; genus JBDTJR01. Next base: position 1,607 of record JBDSIH010000165.1, on the reverse strand, counting down.
CAGCTTGATTGGCTGGTGGCATGCCGTTTTTTGGGATCCGTTTCGCGGATCGCTTTGGCGGCATCTGCATAGGTAGTGACAAGTTCCAGACTGGAGAATTCACGGAAGGCAAACCAGTTCGCCTTGTTGTCGCTTTCCTTGGGAGCCTTTGGAAGAGGAACTTCGTCAAAGCTCTTGTAGGTGGTATTCCACAGAGTATTCAGCTTCTCGATGGAGGGCTTGTTGTCGGATGTAAAGCGCTGTGCGAGGAACTTGTGGTAGCGTTCCGTTGCGGGCTCGCTGTAGTCAAAGTAACCACTTCCTTCATCCGTGATGCGGAAGGTCTGAACGAGGTCGTCATCCTTATAAAAGGCAACACCCTCTTTGAAATCCGTAAAGAGGGCATTGCGATAGGGTTCGTAGGAAAGGCTGAAGCGTTTGCCCGTGCGGCCTTCAGCATTAACGAAACGACCTGTCGGAGCGGGGGTATTCTTGGTCAGCTCATCCACGGCGGTGGATGCGTGAGGCACGATGACGTGGCGGATGCCGTAATCCTTGGACCCGTTAAGCCAACCGTGATCCAGATTGGCGCCCATCTGCACTTCCCATGCGTAGTCACGATAGATGACGGCAGCATTGATGAAGGCTAACTGGAAAGCGGCATTCGGATCGGCAATGCTACTGAAGAAGGAGGAATGCGCCTTAATAACCGGGGCGAATTGCATGCCTGCAGGAGGAGTCTGTGGCTGTTCTGCACCGGCATCGGCTGCGATCTTAGTAAGATCTGCTTTCGAGGGATCGAATGCTTTGTCATCAGAAAGAACGACACAATCAACACCTGTCGTTCCGTCTGCCACGCCCATCGCGTTACCGAAAGAAAGGGTTCCTTTCATGGGGCGTTCGAAGGTGATTACGAAATCAGTCCACGTCAGCACTGGAGGAACGGGAGGCGCGACAGGCGCTCCGGGGACGACTGGTGCGGGAGTAGGGTCGGCCGAAGGCTTGCTGGTCAGCATCTTGGGTTTGAAATCCATGTTATGGAAACCGATCACTTCGCCGATGGTATCGCGGAAAATTGCCGTGAAACTCGTGTATTTACCGGGAGTCTTATAATGCCGTACCCAGATGTGGTACGTGCCGGCCTGAGGAATCACGATGGGAATCGGGTTGGATTCCCCGCCTGGATAGGCAGGGCCCGCCAGCATCTTTCCATCGCTGGCTTCGGGGACGTCTTTTACCTTCCAGCTTTCCTGAGGGGTCAGATCCCTGCCTGGAGATTTGAATGCTGGAGGCACAAGGCCATCACCTGCTTTTTCGGCTTCCACCTTCCAGGTGTTCGCCGCGTGAATGCATTCTCCCGCTGCCAGACTACAAAGCAGACTTAATGTAATGATCGTTTTTTTCATGGGTAGGTGATTGTTAATATAATCGCTGAATTTTAGTTTTTCGATACTTTGGCATCTACCTGGGGCTTGAAGGCATTACCCCACCACATCATTTCCGTGCAAGGTGTGGAGGTGATTTTATCCGCCGCATATTTGAAGACGAGTGGTCGGAGTGTCTTCTTGGTGCACAATGCCGGAGCCTGGACTTCGAAAGTCACTTCCTGACGACCAAAGGCATCGATG
>JBDSIH010000164.1:0-4657 GCA_039918055.1 Chthoniobacterales bacterium | reverse complement strand
TCCGCAACCTTCATGTCTCTTTCGAAAATTATCTTCAGGACAATAAAATGTGGCCTCCGCAACCTGATTTTAGCCCGGAAGAAGATGAGCAATATGAAAACTGGTGGCTAACCACCATGGCGCCTTACACCGCCTCCTCTAAGAAAATCTGGCAATGCCCTCTTCTTGTGGCGCAAAAAACTAAAAATATTAATGGTCAGTTATTGAAAATGCATTATTCACCAACCATGTTTGATGCTAATCCCCTTTCGCCACATCGCTGGGCTAAGCATCCATGGATGATAGAAATTGCCAATGCCCACAAACATGGTCCGTTAGTCCTAATGCCTGATGGCTCGGTGGGGAATTTTGACGACATTGTTAACTTCAATAAGTAGGCCCCGCTAAATCATTTACGATTTTTAGTAGGGATATTGGTTTTTCGTTAATATGCAGAAGAACAAGCCTCTTTCAACCACGCCAAAGCCTTATCATAACTGCAACGCTCAAGGTAATGCTTAAACTGAGGATCGAGTGGCTCGGTATACGCTGCGGTTATCTCTACAATTTGCAGAGAGACTTGCTTTAGACACTCAAGATGATCTGCAGGATCTCTTTGATAGTGCTCTCTATCTGCAATCACACGCTGACGCTCTTCAAGCGCCAATCTTAATTTTTTATAAAAGTTAAGCACCTCCGTCATATCCTTTAAGGATAATCGGATTTTGTATTACGGCAATACCGTTAAGAGCGACCAGCTTCCAACTCCACCAAACCTTCTTCGCTGCGAAGATTTCCGGATTTACCGAAACTTTCCGCCACACTTTTTCCGTTCGCGTGGTGTTCTTCTTTTTTATTGAAGCGAACACTCACAAGCTTGCTTACACCGTGCTCCTCCATCGTTACGCCGTAGAGCATGTCCGCGCGGGCAATCGTGCGCTTGCTGTGCGTGATAACGACGAATTGGCTCTGATCGACGAAGCGATCCAGAATTTTCACGAAACGGTTGATGTTGGATTCATCCAGCGGTGCATCCATTTCATCGAGAACGCAAAACGGGCTGGGCTTCACCATGTAAATTGCAAATAGCAATGCTACCGCCGTCATAGTGCGCTCACCACCGGAGAGCAGCGTAACGCTCTGCAACTGCTTGCCTGGAGGCTTTGCGATGATTTCGATACCGCTTTCGAGAGGATCACTCTCGTCCTGCAGCATAAGATTTGCACGACCACCACCGAAGAGCTCGGTGAACATTTCCTGGAAATTGACGCGTACCTTTTCAAACGTGTCTGCAAACAATTCCCGCGTTGTCTTATTGATACGGGAGATGACTTCCAGTAATTCCGCCTTGGAGTTAATAAGATCGGTATTCTGCTGCTCGAGGAATTGGTGACGCTCTTCTAGCTCATCATACTCCTGGATGGCTTCAAGATTGACAGGACCCATGGAGTCCAGTTTTCCAGTTAGCTCGGAGACAAGGGTCTCGATGCGTGCCCAGGGAATTTCATCCCTATTCTCTTCGGGAGCTTCGGCTTCCTCTGTGCTCTCGGTGGCAATAGGCAATTCCGCAGATTCTCCCTCTGCTGCTTCCGCGGCTTTTGCTTTTTGCTTTTGATCGCGCAGCGCGCAAACCAAAGCGTAGCTATCCGGCTGGAATTCGGAGAGCTGGATTTGATACCGGCGCTGAATATTTTCTACAAGGGACTCAAGACGCATTCCCAACTGGGATGTCCTGACTTCGAGTCGGCCTTTCTGCTCCTGAAGCTCTGTAATTTGACGCCGGGAATTGCGCAAAGTGACCTCAAGCCCTTCCGCCGCAGCCACCATTTCGGAGCGTTTGGAAACAATGGCAGCACCTTCTTCCTCGATTACTCCCATTTCCTCGCGCCATGTGGAGATTCCGCTTTCGAGTTCGAGATTCTCCGCTTTTAAAGTCTGGATTCTCTGGTCGTAGGATTCACTGTCGCGCTGGCGCTGCCCAATGATCTCTCCCAGCTCAATCATGCGAGCTGCGAGAGGCTCACGCTGACGGGCAAGATTTTCCTGTCTCTGACGGTCTGTAGCGACACGCAAACGAAGCTCTGAAAGCTCTTCCGTGGCAAGACGCTCTTTTTCACGCAGAGCTTCAACCTGCATCTGCGAAGCCATTTGGCTGGAACGCGCATTCGAAAGGGCCATCGCCGTTTCTTCGCGGCGGGAGCCAATTTCGCGCACCCGTAATTCCGCTTCCGCAATGGAAGTGCGAATCTGAACCATCTCAGCCTCGAAGGATTGCGTGCGATTTTCCGCATCAACAACCTGACGCTCTAATAAGGAATGCTCATTTCCCAGTGTAGAAAGATTGATCTGCGCATTCTGCGAACGCTCGCGACTTTCACGGGCGCGAGATTGCGCCGCTTCCAGTGCTTCCGCGGCTACGATTCGAAGTCTCGTGGTTTCCTCGGACTGTGCACGGCTGACAACAAGATCGCGCTCCAGGCCAGCTATGTGCGCACGGCGCATCAGGGCAGAACTGGAAACATCTCCTGTCTTTCCTCCGTAGATTACGCCTTCGGAAGAAATGAATTCTCCACTTAGTGTGGCAATCCCGTATTGAGGATGCGCGGACTTTATAACGAATGCCGTTTCGAGATTTGATGCGATGAGGACATTATTTAATAAACGCCCCACCCAGCTTGTGACGGATTCCGCAGACTTCACGTAATCCTTCGCCCAAGAAAGCGCGCCTTCGGGCAATTGAGAATGTTGGGATTCCTGTCCGGAAGAAATCCAGTCACGCGGAGCGATGGATGCTTTTCCAAACTTCCCGGCGCTCAGCGTGAGCAGTGCGGATTCCGCAATACCGGTGTCTTTGAAAATAATAGTCTGAAGATTTGCGCCGAGCGCAGCTTCCACGGCGGGAATGTATTGCGGATCGACCTCGATCAAATCCGCAAGCACGCCCTGAACGGCGGACTTGAAGAAATCGGGATTGTCGAGACCGCGCAGTATAGCCTGGGTCCCCTCACCAAATCCTTCGCCTTCTTCCTGAAGCTGACGAAGCACTTCGAGGCGCGATTCCTGCTCGGCAATTGTGCGGGCTGCCGTATTGGCATCCATATCCGCCTGTTGGCGTGTTTGCTGGCTTTCCTCGTGAAGATGCTGGGCTTCATCCGCCTCTGTCTGCGCGGTAATAAGAGTCCGCTGTGCGGCTTCCAGATGCGCAGCGGTTTCTGCAAGTCGAAGGCGGAGCTGCTCGGCGTAACCGGTTGCAGTGGCTAGTTCCGACTGAATGACGGACAGCCGCGTCTCACCAGCTTCCATGCGGGCGGATCCACGGGCGATTTCCTGATCCAGCTGGAAAAATGAACTTTCGATGGAAGAAATCTGCGCGGCGGTTTCCTGAATCTGACGCTCTGCAGTTCCACGTTCGTCACGGGCTGAATGCACCCGGGCATTCTGTGCCTGCAGGGTTTCTTCTCCGGCCCCAAGCGTGGCGAGAATTTCCTGAATCAGCTGATCTGTTTCCTGAATCTGCGATTCCTGTTCCTGTATCTTAGATTCCGATGCGGCGATTTCCTCGCGAAACCGGCTGATCATGCCTCCGAACTCTTCCGTGCGTTCGCCATTCGTCTGCACGCGGCTTTCGGCGGAGAAAATACGGTTGCGGCAGGTCTGCGCGTTATCACGGATCTCGTTAATCTTCAGGTCAAGTTCACCGACCTGAAGGCGGGACTCCGCGACTTCCAGTTCCTGCGTCTCGATTAAATTCTGGTGGAGCGTATGGGCTTCATCAATCTGGCAGACTTCACCGGATAGTTTCTGCTTCTCTTCGTCGAGCTTTTGGTAATTGCGATGCGAAAGGTGCGTATCGAAAATCCGCAGATCTTCCATCATCCCCTGGTAGCGACGTGCCTTTGCGGCCTGACGCTGTAGGGAACCGATCTGCCGCTTCACTTCCTTGATAATGTCGGAAACGCGAAGAAGGTTTGCTTCGGTGTATTCCAGTTTTCGGAGCGCTTCTTTTTTCTGAGATTTGTACCTGGTGATTCCCGCAGCCTCTTCGAAAATAGCACGGCGATCTTCGGGACGGCTGCTCAGGATAAGATCGATCTTTCCTTGCTCCATGATGGAGTAGGCGGTACGCCCGATTCCCGTATCCATAAAGAGCTGGTGGATGTCCTTCAAGCGGCAGGGTGTTTTGTTTAAAAGATATTCGGACTTTCCGTCGCGGAAAATACGGCGAGTGACGCGAACTTCGTGCCATTCGACCCCGAGTTCCTTTTCACATTCCGCAAAGGACAACGACACTTCGGCCATGCCCAGAGCGGTGCGGCTGTCCGTTCCGCTAAAGATAACATCCGACATTTCGCCACCCCGAAGCGCTTTAGCCGACTGTTCACCCAATACCCACCGCATGGCATCGAGAACGTTTGATTTGCCGCAACCGTTTGGACCAACAATCGCAGTGACTCCGCGATGAAACTCCAATAGAGTTTTTGACGCAAAAGATTTAAACCCGATGATTTCGAGGGATTTTAGATACATGGAAATTCGTTAAAAAAATCAGCCTGAGAGATACAACCTTTCCAGCACCCCTTTCAACCCTAAAATACCACTAAAAGTGTTATTACAGAGTAGACACCACTACATATAGTATATTTATGAGCAAATCCCCTGTCGACTATCTCCTTGAATA
>JBDSIH010000163.1:0-3946 GCA_039918055.1 Chthoniobacterales bacterium | reverse complement strand
AGACGTCGAATTATTTTACGCTGCATTCCCCCTATGAAAAAGCTCCTCCCTTTGCTGAGCGTGATTTTACTTCTCTCCGTGGCGACGGGAAGCGCGGAGCCTCAGCCCTATATAAAACCGTCAAAGTCGAAACCGGTTGTCGTAAATGGAGTGGAGTTTGTTGCCGCTACGACCGCGCAATGGATTCTTTGTTGGAAGGATCCCAATAAAGTGCAGCTGTTTATTACCAACCGGACGGACAAACCTATTCTCATTCCCACCTTTGATCGCTTCGGAATTATTCTTAAATCCGCAGATGGAAAAAAACTCCCCATAACAGGTGGGCGTGATATCACCTTCCCAACGTGGCCGATCCGTCTCGATCCCGGCGAAACGTATTGTCTGTGCGGAACTTCCATACTCCGCTGGCAGGATGATGAACCCAAAACTAAAATTCGTGAATTTTCGTACACCGATATAACAAACATGTTTTCGATTTGCAAACCGCTGGTGACTGGGCGCTACAGCCTGAGCTTCTCATATAATAACTCAAAGGAAAAAGCCGCAGAGGAGAGTAAGAAGGTAAAAGATATCGCCATCTGGACAGGCGAAGCCGTGACCAATGAAGCCACGTTCGATCTCATCGATCCCACGCCGTAATGCGATAAGAAGATTGTTTCTACTTATTATTAATAAAAACGTAGAGGCTTCGACGCGGGCTTAGCCTGTCCGCCGAAGCTCTCCCTGCGTTGGGGGAAAATCAGAAATCTGTTTATTTGCCGTGTTTGGAAACTTTAGCAACTTCGTCCTTCGGATTCTCTTCCGGAATATTCGTGACCTTGGCGGGAGGATTCTCTTCCTCGGGTACGGGCGACGCTTTTTTTATCGGGTTTTCATCTTTGTCCGGAGCTTTCATATCTACCTATAGATCGTTTCCAGGGACGAGTACGCGGGTCGGTGTTCCGTCAATGGCAGGAATGAGGTGGCCTTTTAAAAATATAACCTATGCGATGACTTTATCCACGCTGCGATTATGGAAGCGATGGCTGGCGATGGCTTTTAGGAATTTCGCGGTGAGGGATTTCACATCGCTGCTTAAAAGCACGCCCTGGTCTGCGGCGTTTTTCTCCGTGATCAATTTACCGGTTCCCGTTGCCTTCACAAAGTCGACTCCTTCCGCTGAAGCGGCGATTGGCTTACCGTGTTTGTAGGCTTCATCTACGAAGCGCAGCGCATCGGGCAGATTTACCAGCACCTCGAAGCTCGCTGCTCCGCCGGGAATATAGACGGCATCGAAATGCACGGAACTGCTATTCGCGTAGGTCTTCGTGGCTTCGGTTGATCCGCCTTTGCCGGCGATCTCGCCAATGTGCGGGCCGACAATTTCACACGCGACCTTTTCTTTCAGCAATGCCTGCCGCATCGCCTCGACCTGATCGATGGCGACGCCTTCCGCGACGAGGATCGCGACCTTGCGGCCTTTCGCAAACATCGGCTGCCCTTCCTCCATGCTCAGGCCGCAGGTTTTTAAAATGCCACCGGAGGCCGTGGTGGGTGTTGTCGCCTGTGCGAGAAGGGCAAGCTCATCGGGAAAATCCGACGTGCCTTTTCCGGTAGCGCCTTTCCCTTTCGGGGGTGCGACTTTTTCGCCAATGCCTTTGGCAACCTGTGCGTAGAGGACATCGTTGATTTCCTTAAGATGACCCAGCATGCGCACACGGACTTCGCGCGTCTGCACTTTGCTCAATTCGAATTTCAACGCATTGACGATGTGCTGCTTCTCGATTGCGGTCTGGCTGTTCCAGAAAAGTTTCGCCTGTCCATAATGATCGCCAAAGCTCGGGCTGCGCTCGCGGTTTTTCTGTCCGCTGACTTTTTCGGGATAGCTGACAAAGCCGGGCTTCGGCCCGACTTCTTCCGGCACGTGGCCATCGAGCGAGGCCGGTGCGTAGGAGACGCGCCCTTTATTGATCGTCGTGCGCATGTGCGCATCGCGCTGGTTATTCGAGAAGGGACAGACCGGGCGATTGATCGGAATCTCGTGGAAGTTCGGACTGCCAAGACGGCTGAGCTGCGTGTCGTTATAGGAAAAATTCCGTCCTTGGAGCAGCGGGTCATTACTGAAGTCGATGCCGGGAGGGACATTCGATGTCATGAATGCGACCTGCTCGGTTTCCGCAAAGTAATTATCCGGATTGCGGTTCAGCACCATTTTGCCGACGCGCTGCACGGGAATGAGATCCTCGGGCCAGAGCTTCGTGGCATCGAGAATATCGAAGTCGTATTTCATCTCGTCCTCCTCGGCCAGCAACTGCACGCCGAATTCCCACTCGAGGAAATTTCCCTGTTCGATGGCGTCGTGCATATCTCGGCGGTGAAAATCCGCATCCTGCCCGGCGAGTTTCACCGCTTCATCCCACACAAGGGAGTGCACACCGAGAACGGGCTTCCAGTGAAATTTCACGAAGGTGGATTTACCCTTCGCGTTGACCAGTCTGTACGTGTGGACGCCGAAGCCTTCCATCATGCCGAAGGAACGCGGGATGGCGCGGTCGCTCATCACCCACATGAGCATGTGCATGGATTCGGGCGTGAGCGAAATGAAGTCGTAGAAGGTATCGTGCGCGGAGGAAGCCTGCGGGATTTCGTTATTCGGCTCGGGCTTTACCGCGTGGATGAGATCCGGAAACTTAATGGCATCCTGAATGAAAAAGACCGGGATGTTATTACCCACGAGATCCCAGTTTCCCTCCTGCGTGTAAAGCTTCACGGCAAACCCGCGGACGTCGCGCGCGGTATCCGCAGATCCGCGGGAACCTGCGACCGTGGAGAAGCGCACGAATACCGGCGTCTTCGCGCTGGTATCGGTAAGAACTTTCGCACACGTATATTTTTCGAGGGATTTCGTGATCTGAAAAAAGCCGTGCGCCGCCGCACCGCGCGCATGCACGACGCGCTCGGGGATACGTTCGTGATCAAAGTGCTGAATCTTTTCACGAAGAATCTGGTCCTCCATGAGCGTCGGCCCACGCTGTCCGGCGCGCAACGAGTTCTGATCCGTGCTGACGGGCTGCCCCTGATTCGTCGTCATCGGATCACGGTCTTCCGTGGTTACATAAGCAAGATCCGTATCCTTCTCGGTGGGAGCAGGCTTTGGGGAGGATTTTTTCCGGGCGAGAGATGTCGATTTATCAGGTTTTTTCATGGAATAAGAAAGTGGAGTAGAAACGCGTCTTAATATTCGCGCGGCACCGTTCCACTGGCCGTAAAGCTTCTCACTCCCGCGCCAATCTATTGCGCGACATCCAGATAGTGCTGAAAGAAATGGGCAACTTCCCCCGACTGCGCGGCATCCAGGAGAAACCAGTGTCCCTTATCAGGAACGGTGATGAGTTTCACCGCGACGCCATTTTCCCGAAGGCGCTGCGCGAGCCGCTGACTGTGCGAAATGGGCACCAGTGTATCCTGCGCGCCGTGGATGAGCAGGAAGGGCGGAGAATTTTTATTAACGTGATTTATCGGGCTCGCCTCCCGCGCGAGAGCGAGGCGTTCCTCAATCGGGCCGCCGAGGAGACGCTCGATATCGCTCGGGTTTGCATCGGCGTATTCCCGCCCGATCGCGACGAGATCCGTTGGCGGATAAAGCGCACATACCGCACGGATGCGCGGGCGACCCTCCACCGTTCCGAGCAGGGCGGCGAGATGTCCGCCGGAAGATTCCCCCGCTGCGCCGATGCGGGTGGGATCGATACCATAGCGTGCGCCATTTTCCCGCAACCACCGCAGCGCGGACTGGCAATCCTGCAATTGCGCGGGATAGAGCGCCTCACTGCTCAGTCGATAATCAATCGCGGCGACGGCGATGCCCGCCCGTGTGAGATTCCTTATATTAAGATGGTAGCCGCGACTGCCGAACTTCCAGCTCCCGCCGAACATCCACATCACAACCGGAGCGGGTTGCGCGGAT
>JBDSIH010000162.1:0-5155 GCA_039918055.1 Chthoniobacterales bacterium | reverse complement strand
CGGTATTTCGCGCTTATGTTCTGCCCTTTGTATTGTTTCTGGGGGCGCTGTTTCTGCTTTCTGTAGTGCGGATGCTGGTGCCGAAGTCGGATCTGCTGTTTCTGGCGCATCCGGAATTCTGGGTTTTCCCGCTTCAGACGCTCGTTTGCGGCGCGGCGCTGGTGGTGTTCTGGAAATATTACACCTTCGATTTTCAGCGGGGAGTTGTTCTGGGAATCCTCGCGGGGTTGCTCAGTCTGGCGATCTGGATCAGCCCGCAATGGCTGCTGGGCGTGGCTCCGCGTGTGGATGGGTTTAACCCCACGACGCTTGCGCAGGACCCGACGCTGTATTGGCTGACGATCATTGCGCGGTTTGCGCGGCTGGTGATTGTGGTTCCGCTTCTCGAGGAAATTTTCTGGCGTGGCTTTTTGATGCGCTACCTCATTCGCGAGAAATTCATGGAGGTTCCGTTTGGCGAATACCGCCTGTTTTCATTCGCGGCGGTGGCGGTCTTATTTGGATTTGAGCATTACGGGCCGGATATCATCCCGGGCATCCTGACAGGGGTGATTTATAACGCAGTGGCCGTCCGCACGCGCAGTCTCGGTGCTTGCGTCATCGCCCATGCGGTGACGAATCTCGGCCTTGGTATCTACATTATGGCGACGAAGCAGTGGGGCTTCTGGTAGTATTTTTCTATGAGGGTCGGCTTCGCACAAATCAATACGACGGTGGGAGACTTCGCGGGAAACGTGGAGCACATCCTGCGTGCGTATGAGACGGCGAATATTGACGGAGCGGATATTCTGCTTACCCCGGAGCTGGCGATCACGGGCTATCCGCCGCAGGACCTTGTTTTTAAATCCCGCTTTGTGCCTGAGAATCGCCGTGCGCTGGAAAAGCTGCACGCAGCGATGCGGGAGACGGTGCTGATTGTGGGATTTGTAGACCCGAATCCAAACTCTACAGGGCGGCCATTCTACAATGCGGCGGCGATTCTGGAGCGCGACAAGCCTATCCGCATCGTGCACAAGACGCTGCTGCCGACGTATGATGTCTTTGACGAAGCGCGGTATTTCGAAGCGGCCTCGGAGGTCGTGCCGGTGGAAATACGTGGACACAAGGTGGGGGTGACGATTTGTGAGGATATCTGGACGGCGGAATATCTCCCGCGCGAACTCTATGCGGGAAATCCCGTGAAGCATCTCGTGGAAAAGGGCGCAGAGGTGATTCTGAATATCAGCGCGTCGCCATTCCAGCTTGGGAAACCCGAGCGACGCAAGCGGATGATTTGTGATCTCGCGAAGAAATACAAAGTCCCATTTTATTACTGCAATGCGGTGGGCGGAAATGACCAGCTTGTTTTCGATGGTCAGTCGCTCGCCGTGAATGCCGAGGGGGAAGTAACAAGCGAGGCTCCGGCGTTTGAGGAATTTACGGCATTGTTTACGCCATCGAAGATTGCCACACGCACGGAGATGCAGGACCTCCATGACGCACTGGTGCTCGGGCTGCGCGATTACATGCGGAAGTGCGGATTCAAAAAATGCGTATTGGGCCTGAGCGGCGGTATTGACTCTGCCGTGACGGCTTGTATCGCTGCCGAAGCGGTCGGCAAAGAAAACGTCATGGGCGTGGCAATGCCCAGCCCGTATTCCTCAGAGGGAAGCGTGAGCGATGCGAAGGCGCTCGCGGAAAATCTGGGCATCGAATATTTGAAAATTCCGATCAGCGAATCCTTTGAAACGCTGAAGGGGCAGATGAAGGGCGTCTTTGTCGGTAAGGCGGAGGATGCGACCGAGGAGAATATGCAGGCGCGTTTGCGCGGGGTGACGCTCATGGCGCTCTCGAATAAATTCGGCAGCCTCCTGCTTACGACCGGAAACAAAAGCGAGCTGGCGGTGGGGTATTGCACGATTTACGGCGATATGTGCGGCGGGCTTGCAGTGATCTCCGATGTGCCGAAGACGATGGTCTACGAGCTCGCGCGATGGATCAACCGCGAGAGCCCTGTGATTCCTCCAGATACGATCACGAAGCCGCCGAGCGCGGAATTGCGCCCTGACCAGACGGATCAGGATACGCTGCCGCCGTACGCGATTCTGGATGAAATTCTGCGTCTGTATGTGGAGGAGAATAACTCCGCAGCGGAAATCATCCCTCATGGCTTCGACGAAAAAACCGTGCGCTGGATCATTCGTCGCGTCGATCTGAATGAATACAAGCGCGAACAGGCCGCGCCTGGACTCAAGGTGACAGGCCGCGCCTTTGGCATGGGACGTAGGATGCCCATTGCGCAGCGATTCGAGTAAAGGCACAGCGATTTGAATAACGGAATATTGACTTTCCCGCCCCAGTAGGAATTCTTCCCCAAGTGAACGCGCCCTATCTTCTCGCCGTTTTTGTAATCAGTTATCTGCTCGGATCCATTCCTGGCGGATTTCTGCTCGGGCGCATGCGCGGCATTGATCTGCGCAAGGAAGGCAGCGGGAATATTGGCGCGACAAATGCCCTCCGCGTGCTTGGCAAAAAATGGGGCTACATGGTCTTTGCCATCGATTTTCTCAAGGGGGTCTTCGCCGTCCTGCTGGCCTGCCACGGCTACTATATTCTGCACGGGGTTCCTGTAGCCGCAGAGACATCCGTCGCGGGAATTGTCGCGGCGATTGCCTGCGTCCTCGGGCATAATTTTCCCGTCTGGCTGAAATTCAAAGGCGGTAAGGGGATTGCGACCTCGGCGGGAATTATCGTGGCTTTGTTTTACTGGCAGGTTTTTGTGGCGGCGGTCATTGCATGGTTCTTTTTCTTTTTTACCACACGGTATGTCTCGATTGCGTCCATTGCGGCGTCGATTGCGCTGCCTGCTTCGCTGTTTGTATTATACCTGATGGGCCGCACGGATATCTGGTTGCTGACGACCGGAACGGTCATGTGCGCACTGGCTTTGTGGATGCATCGCGGGAATATCACCCGGTTGTTCAATGGCACGGAGCCCCGATTTGCGCGTAAGGGGAAATCGGCATAGCGTTTTTGACTTTTCTCTGGCCCCACAACGCGCTTTCATCCCCGTTGCATGTTCAAAAAAGTCAGCGTCATCGGAGCGGGAGGCTGGGGTACCGCGCTTGCCATTCTTCTCGCCGAGAAGGGATTACCCGTTCGTCTCTGGGCGCATGATCCCGCGCACGCGAAGGCGCTGGCGGAGACCCGTGAAAACGGCACGTATCTCCCCGGGGTGAAACTTCCTGAAAATGTGCGGGCCACCTGCAAGCTGGAGGATACGCTTGATGCGGATGTAATCCTCATGGTGACGCCTTCCAAGGCAATCCGCGAAGTGGCGGAATCTCTCGCAAAGAACGGGCCCGATGCGAAAACGGTTTTTATAAACTGCACGAAGGGCATCGAATACAAGACGGGCAACCTGATGAGTCAGGTGCTGGAGGAGTGTTTCCCAAAGAATCCCATCGCCGTCCTCTCCGGGCCTAATCTCGCGATGGAAATCGCACGGCGCATTCCTGCGGCATGTGTGATCGGCTCCAAAAACGAGGAAGTTCTCAAGGATCTGCAAAATCTTTTCACGCTGCCGACTTTCCGTGCGTATACGAGCGACGATGTTGCGGGGATTCAGCTCGGCGGTGCATTGAAGAACGTTTTTGCCATCGGGGCGGGTGTTTCGGATGGATTTAAGATGGGCGATAATGCCAAGGCGGGGCTGGTCACGCGTTCGCTTGTGGAATTGACGCGGCTCGGGGTAGCCCTCGGCGGCAAGCGCGAAACTTTTCAGGGTCTCAGCGGTATCGGCGACCTCATGCTCACATGCTTCAGTAAGCACAGCCGCAATCGCAGCTTCGGCGAACGTCTCGGCCAGGGGGAAACGCCGGAGGCCATCCAGACCTCGATGAAAATGGTCGCCGAAGGATTGCCGACCACACGCAGCGCCTACGATTGCGCGCGCAAGCTCGGCGCAGAAACGCCGATCATCGATCAGGTTTACTCCGTACTTTACGAAAACAAAAACCTGAAGGAAGCCATGGGCGAACTTCTCGGCCGCACACCGCGCAAGGAAAAGGACGACCGGCTTACTTAAATATGACACAGGAACCAAGAGTGCTGGTAATCGGGGCAGGTCCCTGCGGATTGCTGAGCGCCTTGTTGCTCGCGCGTTTCGGGGTGCCCTGCATGATTGTGGATGGCAAGGACGGCCCTTCCATACACCCACGGGCGATGGGGATTACAAGACGCACCGCGGAATTGTATCGTCAGCTTGGGTTGCTGGAGCAGATGCGTGAAATGGATATTCAGGAGGAGGGGCTGGCGCTTTCCATCTGCATGCGTTCGCTGGCCGGTGAGGAATTTGGCCGCACGGCCATGGGAGAGCTTAATTCCGAATACACACCCTGCCGTGCCTTTCATTGTCCTCAGCCCCATACGGAAAAAGTTTTGCTCGAGGCCCTGGAAAAGGAACCGCTCGCAAGGGTATGTTACGGAACCAGAGTGACAAATCTTACTGAAGTGCCGGGGGATGGAGTGCGTGCACATCTGGAAACAGGAGGGAAAAAATCCACACTGCGCGTTCCCTGGGTGATCGCGGCAGACGGAGCAGGCGGAGGGACACGTCACCAGCTCGGAATCGAATCCGCAGGCAGCGGCGATATGGGTCAGTTTTTGAATATTTATTTCGTGGCGGACTATGCATCCCGGCTTACAAACAGCCGTGCGGTTCTCTACCACTGTGTCTCCACCGACTATGCGGAATTTTTTGTATCGGTGAATGGCGGGAGTCAATGGCTGATGCACCATTTCCTGATGCCCGGTGAGACGCAGGAGGATTATCCTGATGAAAAACTTGTGGAGATAATCCGCAGGGCTTCGGGATTTGAAGATATCAAGCCGCGCATCATTAGCGTGAACAAATGGGTGATGAGTCCCAAAGTTTCGCAGGGTTTCCGTCATGGTCGCATCTTTCTTACGGGCGATGCAGCAGCGCGTCTCTCGCCTTCCGGTGGGTTGGGAATGAACACGGGATTGCAGGCTGCGCATAATCTCGCCTGGAAACTGGCGGCAGTGATTCAGGGGACCGCGGAGGAGGCACTGCTTGATACTTACGAGACAGAGCGCCGGCCTTTGGCGCTTCAGCGCATGCATGCGACGAATAAAAACTCGATCGAGGTTTTTG